>NZ_MVPX01000001.1:0-6458 GCF_002043085.1 Gordonia sp. i37
GGGTGCGACCGGGCTGATGGGCGGGCCCGAGGGTGGTCGTGGCCCGGGACCGGTGCCGGAAATCGGTACGCGCGGGTTCGATGGTGTGCCCGGTGGTCGGGGTCCGACGCCGGAGTCCGAGCGCACGTCGCCGGGTGTCAGGTCGGGGTTGCGCCCGCTGACCGGTGCGGTCGGCGGGCGCTCCCAGGGCGCCGACGCCGTGCCGGTGCCCGCCTCGGGAGCGTCGTCACGGGGGACGGGCGGCACTCCGTCGGGCGCGTCGCCGCGACGGAGGTCCCCGCCCGGCCTGTTCTCGTCGGAGGTCACCGGTCCAAATTACCTTCCGGACCCGGTGGATGATGCATGGTGCGTCCCGCGACGACCACGCTTGTCCGACTTATGGGGATACCGGCGGCCGGGATCAGAGAGCCACATCACCCTCGGCGGTGCCCTGGTTGTTGATGCCCTCGGCGGAGCCGAGATTCTCGATGCCTTCCGCGGAGCGGAGATTCTCGATGCCTTCCGCGGAGCGGAGATTCTCGATACGGGGCACCGTCGGCGAGACCGGCGGGAGTTCGGTACGGGAGCGTCGCACGACGAACACCGCCGCGACGGCCGACAATGCTGCCGCCGAGGCAGCGGCGATCAGCAGGAGATACTTCTTCGGCATGACCCACAGCGTGCCAGGTCCGCTTTGCCGGTGCTACTCGCGTGGTCGGAGGCCGAACATGCGCCGTTGCCGACGAGGTCGTGGAAATGTTGCCGACGGAGTCGTGGGGTTGTTGCCGCCGATTTGGTTGGATGGAGTGGTGAGCACATCAACGCAGACCGTGACCATCCACACCAACCGCGGCGACATCAAGGTCGATCTCTTCGGCAACCATGCGCCCGAGACCGTCGCCAACTTCGTCGGCCTCGCCGCCGGCAGCAAGGACTACAGCGAGCCGAACGCCTCCGGGGGCGACTCCGGTCCGTTCTACGACGGCTCGGTGTTCCACCGCGTCATCGAGGGCTTCATGATCCAGGGCGGCGATCCGACCGGCACCGGCCGCGGCGGCCCCGGCTACAAGTTCAAGGACGAGTTCCACCCGGAGCTGCAGTTCGACCGCCCCTACCTGCTCGCCATGGCCAACGCCGGACCGGGCACCAACGGGTCGCAGTTCTTCATCACCGTCGGCCCCACCCCCCACCTGAACCGTCGCCACACCATCTTCGGTGAGGTCACCGATCCGGCCTCGCAGCAGGTCGTCGACGCGATCGCGACCACCTCCACCGATCGCAGCGACCGTCCGCTCGACGAGGTCCGCATCGAGAAGATCGAGGTCAACTGACCATCGGCCCCGCCGGTCCGCCGGCGGTGTGTTACCGACATCCCGACCGCCCCACCGCGCTGTCCTGCACGCGGTGCGGGCGGCCGGCTTGTCCGGGATGTCTGCACCCGGCCGCGGTCGGGCAGCACTGCGACGAGTGCGTGCGCGGCGACGGCGCGCGGGGCTCCGGCCGCCAGGACATCCGCCGACCCGACTTCGGCGACCGGGGCATCCGGTCGGTGGTCACGCGGCCCGTACGCGCCCGGCGCCCGCTGGCCACCTACACGCTGATCGCGATCAACGTCGTCGCCTTCGCCTACACGATCTACGCCGCACATTCCTTCAACGTCGAGGTCTCCGGGCCACTCCTGCATGGAGAGTTGGTGCGCGGCAATGTCTTTCTCGGCCAGTACTGGCGCTTGCTCACCGCGGGATTCTTGCACTACAGCCTGATACACCTTGCGGTGAACATGATCTCGCTCTACATCCTCGGCCGAGATCTCGAAATCGCCCTGGGCATCGGACGATTCGTGATGGTCTACATGACCGCGCTGCTCGGTGGCAGCGCCGCGGTGATGATCGCGCAATCCAACGAGGCCCGCTCCGCCGGTGCGTCGGGAGCCATCTACGGGCTGATGGGCGCCATGCTCATCGTTGTCCTGCGCCTGCGTGTCTCACCGGCGCCGGTGCTGACGATCATCGCCATCAACCTCGTGATGTCGTTCTCGATCCCCGGCATCTCCCTCGCCGCACACGTCGGTGGCCTGGTGTTCGGCGCGGCCGCCACTGCCGCACTCATCTGGGCACCCCGGCTCCTGCCGCAGTCGCTGCGCACCGACCGCAACGCCACCCTCATCGGCTGGGTGGCCGTCAGTGCCTTGCTCATCGTGGCGGTGGCCATCAGCGTCGTCGTCGCGGTGACCTACACCGGGCCGATCCTCGTCTACGTTCACTGAGTCGCGCTCTCCGACAACCGGAGCACAGGTGCTCAGCGACGCGAGTCCTCCACCGCGAACCCGGCGCGGTCGAGTGCGTCGACGACGTCGAGTAGATCGGCGCCGAGATCCCACCGGCTGAACACCACCAGCATCGATTCCTCGCGTTCGGTGCCCTCGCGTTCGGTGCCATGGTCGGCAGCCGCCGGAAAGTAGTCGATCTCGAGCTGACCGGATCGGCGTCCGATGCGGCGCATCGTGAGAAGTCGGACGCGCTCGACGTCTGCGGGTGTCAGTGTCACGGCGCCGCCGATACTCCGGATGGTCAGTTGCGGGCCGGCCGACAGTTCGAGTCGCGGCCGGATCAGCGACGCGTACGCCCCGAACCCGAGCAGCATCAACCCGGCGACACCGATGATCACCGATCCGACGGCGTCGGATGCGACGAACACCGCGCACAGCAGGAGCACGACGCCTGCGGCCAGGAGCGCGCCGGCAGCGAGTCGGGGCGTCGCCCACTGCTGTGTGGACAGCTCGGCAGAGTTATCCACAGGACTTACTCACAGTGGGGATGACTTACACACATGTAATTTCCACATGTGGATAACCGCGTGCAGGTCTTTGACCAGCATCAACGGCCGACCTCAGCGCCACTTCATGGTCATCAGCAGGCCCACGACCATCATCGAGAAGCCGATGAGGAAGTTCCACGCGCCCAGGTTGTTCATCCAGTGCAGCGCCTGACCGGGGCCACCGTAGGTGGTCTCGCCGGCAGCGAGGTAGTAGACGATCAGCCAGGCCAGACCCAGCAGCATGAGGCCGAGCATCACGCCGACGTAGATCGAGCTGGAGGGACCGGCCTTCACCTTGACCGGCGTGCGACTCGCCGGGTTGATGGTGTAGTCGGTCTTCTTCCGGACTTTTGACTTCGGCATGACTTCCTCTGTTGTGCAGCGAGCGGGTCATCGGCGGGCGATGACCCCTTGCATCTTCTCGTTTCGCGTTCGGCGGCGGTGTCGTGGCGCGGTCTGTTGTCCGCGACACGCCCGGCGCATCACCTCTACGGTATCGCACCAGGTCGCCGCCACGAGCGCCCCGCGAGTCCCCGGGTAACCTGACACGATGACCACCGCAGCACCGGAGGCGACCGGCTCCGCGAACCACGCGGCCCGCATCCTCGTCATCGACAACTACGACAGCTTCGTCTACAACCTGGTCCAGTACCTGGGCCAGCTCGGTGTCGAGGCAACGGTGTGGCGCAACGATGATCCCCGGCTGACGACTACCGACGGCGAGTTCACCGACGAGTCGCTGCGTGCTGCGCTGCGCGGTCCCGATGGGTCCGGTTTCGCCGGCGTGCTGCTGTCGCCCGGGCCGGGTACGCCGCAGCGCGCCGGAGCGACGTTGCCGCTCGTCGGGGTTGCCGCCGCCGACGGTGTACCTCTGCTCGGAGTGTGTCTCGGTCATCAGGCGATCGGTGCGGCATTCGGCGGCACCGTCGATCGCGCGCCGGAGCTGCTGCACGGCAAGACCTCGCTCGTCCATCACGATCAGGTCGGGGTGCTGCGTGGTCTGCCGGATCCGTTCACCGCGACCCGCTATCACTCACTGACGGTGCTGCCCGAGACCATTCCGGACGAGCTCGTGGTCACCGGCCGCACCGAATCGGGCATCGTGATGGGAATGCAGCATCGGGAGCTGCCGATCCACGGCGTTCAGTTTCATCCCGAGAGCGTGCTCACCCAGGGTGGCCACCGGATGCTGGCCAACTGGTTGGGCGTCTGCGGCATCGACATCGACGAGTCCACCGTCGCCGTCCTCGAACAGGAGATGGCCGAGGCGATCGGTCCGGCGCTGGCCGCCCAGTCCTGAGCCGCCCAGTCCTGAGCCGCCGGTCCCGATGAGCCGGCTGTGCTCAGCCCGGCAGCAGGCTCGCGCGCCCGACGACGACGTTGATCGCCCCGTTCTTGGCCAGCTTCGATCCGTCCCCGGGACTCTGCGACAGGATCTTCCCGTCGTCGGGGCTGCCGAGCGGCACATTGCGCGGTGTCTGGTTCAGTGCGCCGTTCCACCCCGACCGCTGTAGCGTCGCGAACGCCTGGTCGGCGGTCTGACCGGTCAGATCGGGCACGACGATCATGTTGCCGCGCGAGATCGTCAGCTGCACCGTGGCGCCCTGCTTGATGGAGTCCCCGGCAGTCGGGCTGGAGCTGACGACCTGGCCCTGCGGCAGGTCCGAGTCGCCCTCGACGACGGTCACCTTCAGGCCGAGCTGGGCGAGCTGGGCGCGTGCGGCCGACTCGAACTGACCCACCAGATTGGGTACCGTGACGTCCTTGGGGCCGGTGCTGATCCGAATGATCAACGGGTCCCGAACGGGTGTGTCGGTGCCGACGGCCGGGTTGGTGTCCACCACGTCACCGACCTCGACCGACACCGAATCCACCTGCTGCACCTTGATATTGGTGAAACCCGCGTTCTGTAGCTCGGACGTCGCGTCGGCCTGGGTCTTGTTGCGTACGTCAGGGATGCGTTGGCGCTCACGTCCACTGGAGATGAACAGCGTGACCGTCGACCCCTCGGGTGTCGGGACGTTCTCGCCCGGCGCCGAGCGGGTGGCCTTACCGGCGTCGACGGTCTCGCTCGACTCGTCGAGTTGTTTGACCTCGAAACCCGCCTTCTCCAGGGTGCTACGCGCGTCGGCCGCCGACAGTCCGGCCACCGCGGGTACGGCCACCTTGCGCGCCGACCCGGACGACCACGGCGACCACCACACCAGCAACCCGACGAACAGCAGCACCACAGCCGCCACCGCGCCGGCGATCAGCCATGGGGGACGGCGTCGGGTCGGGGTGTCGTCGTCCTTGCCCGCAGCCGGCTGGCCACCGGTGTCGGCACGTAATGCGCGACGCGGACCCGAGCCGGTGTCGAGCCAGGCGGTCCGGTCCTCCTCGCTCATCAGCAGCGGCGCCGAAGGTTTTCCGCCGGCAAGAACCTTGATCAGATCCGACCGCAGTTCGGCCGCCGACTGGTAGCGGTTCTCCTTGTTCTTGCTCATCGCCTTCATGACGATGGAGTCGAGCTCCGGCGGGATGTCCGGGCGCACCGCCGACGGCCAGCGCGGATCCTCGTGCACATGCTGATGGGCGACGGCGACCGGCGAATCACCGGTGAACG
This sequence comes from Gordonia sp. i37, assembly GCF_002043085.1. Lineage (NCBI taxonomy): Bacteria > Bacillati > Actinomycetota > Actinomycetes > Mycobacteriales > Gordoniaceae > Gordonia > Gordonia sp. i37. The sequence goes on from NZ_MVPX01000001.1 coordinate 5,402, forward strand.
GCGGCTCGCCGGTGAGCAGTTCGAACAGCACGCAGCCCATCGAGTAGATGTCACTGCGCGGATCGACCTTGATCCCGCGCGCCTGCTCGGGCGAGAGGTACTGCGCGGTGCCCATCACCGCACTGGTCTGGGTCATCGTCGACGTCGAGTCGTTCATCGCGCGCGCGATGCCGAAATCCATCACCTTGACCGCGCCCGACGAGTCGATCATCACGTTCGCCGGCTTCATGTCACGGTGCACGATGCCGTTGCGGTGCGAGAAATCCATCGCCGCGGCCACGTCGGCCATCCACGTCATGGCTTGCCGTGGCGCGACAGGGCCGTTGCGCCGCAACACATCTCGCAGCGTCTCACCGTCCACGTACTCCATCACGATGAAGGGCAGAGGCCCCTCGTCGGTCTCGGCCTCACCGGTGTCGAAGACCTGCACGATCGTCGGGTGATTGAGCTTGGCGGCGTTCTGGGCCTCCCGGCGGAAGCGCAGATAGAACGACGGATCCCGGGCCAGGTCGGCGCGCAGCACCTTCACCGCGACGTCCCGGTTCAGCAGGAGATCACGTGCGTAGTGAACCTCGGACATGCCGCCGAAGCCGAGCGTCTCGCCCAGCTCGTAGCGGTCGGAGAGGTGGTGCGGGGTCGACATCATGGCATCAGCACGGCACCTGGATCGGCCCGATGTTGCACGACCGCGTGGTCGCGCCCGGGTCGGTGGTCTGCGGCGTCGTCTCCTCGGGGGTCGTGGTCTCCGGCGTGGTGGTGTCCTCGGTGGTGGTCGTCGTGGTCGGCGGCCGCGAGCGGGTGGTCGTGGTCTCCTGGGTGGTCGTCTGGTCGTCGGTGGTGGTGACCGTCTCGGTCTGGGTGGTCGTCGTCGACGCCGGCGCCGGCGCGGGCGTGTTGTCGTCCGCGCTGGCCAGGTAGTACCCGATCAGCGCGATCGCCCCGACCAGTAGTGCCGTCGCGACACCGGCGAGCACCTTCTGCCCGGTAGTCCAGCCGCCCCCGCCCTGACCCGCGGTAGCCGGGGCCGAGGTGGTGGGCGGGCGCGCCGACGTCGGCG
>NZ_MVPX01000010.1:0-4996 GCF_002043085.1 Gordonia sp. i37
CCCGACGGTCGCCGAACTTCGAGCGCAGGCGAAAGCCAAGGGCATCAAAGGCTATTCGTCGATGACCAAGGCCCAACTCCTCGAAGCCCTGAAGTAATACCAGGCGCTGTGTCGTTCAGGGCACTGGAGTAGTGCCCCGCCTTACACCCCGGAGATGCCGTACGCGTGGATCTTTCGGTACAGCGAGCTGCGCGAGAGTCCCAATGACGCGGCTGCGCGGACCCGGTTGCCGTCGCATTCGGTGAGTGCGGCGATGATCGCGTCGCGTTCGTTGGCCTCGAGCGTCGTCAGCGCGCGAGTGGTGTTCGCCCGGCAGTACCCGGGCAGGTCGTCGGGCTGGATCTCGCCGATGGGCCGCCTGCGCAGCGCCTCGGCGAGGGCCTCACGGAGTTGCGGGATGTTGCCGGGCCACGAGTAGGCGGCGAGGATGCGCATGGCCTTCGGACTGATCCGGCTGTTACGTTGGGGCGCCAGGGCTTTGACGACGCGCACCACGATCGTGTGGAGGTCGATACCCCGCAGCCGCAGCGGCGGGATGGTGACGGACTGACCGATGCCTGGAAGTGAGACCGCCGACGGATGGTCGTCGGTGGGCGGCTCGATGGTGACCGCGAGAAGGTACCCCGCATCGGTGGCGGTAGCCACCAGATCGGTCAACGTGTCCACGGTGATGGCGGAGACCTTGTCGAGATGGCGGATCACCAGCAGTGAGCAGTCGTCCACGGTCTTCTCGGGTCCGGCGACCTGTTCGCCACGTTCGACGCGTTGTGCGTCGATGACGACCACCGGTGCGTCGCCGTAGACCTCGTGGAAGGTCTCGGCGATCAGGCTCAGTCGTCCCGAGCCCGGCTCGCCGATGACCAGCACCCCGGTTCCCGATTCGAGGGCGGCGAGTGCCTCGGCGCGGGCGGCCTGCCATGCGGGACTGCTTGCCGGTTCGCTCCGCGCGATCGGCGTCGACAGCGACCGAAGTGGTTGCAGCCGAACCGAACCCGACGGCACCCCGGCATCCTCGTCGAGCAGCAGCACCATACCCACGGTGTCGCCGTTGTAGGTGATGGCGGTCGATCGCAACCGAATGCTTCGTCCGTCCTCGAGGGTGACCCGACGAGCGCCCGGATCGTGGCGAGACATCAGGAAACGAGTGAACTCCACCACGCGTTCCTGATCGGCCGGCGAAAGCATTTCTCGTGCACGCTCGTTGGCCATCACGGTATCGGCGCCGGTGAGCTGGGGCGTCGCGCTGCCGACGGCCATCACCGCTTGGCGCGGACGGGAGTCGGCGCGCAGATAGGTCTCGAAGAGTGCGCGCTTGGCCTGGCTGCGGTCGAGCAGCAGATTGCGGCCGATGTCGGCGGCGGCCGAGCGAATCAGCGCGTCCACCAGTGGATTCCAGGTGTCGGCGAGCATGCTGGCGTCGAGGACCCCGGCGACGCGTCCGGTCAACGGGTCGAAGACCGGGGCGCCGGCGCAGGCGAACTGTACGAGCGACTGGTTGAAATGCTCGCTGCCCACCACGGTGACGGGTGCTCCGACCTCGAAAACCGTTCCGACGCCGTTGGTTCCGACGCCGCTCTCGTCGAAGCAGAACCCGCGCTGGAAGTCGACGCGGTCGAGCACGCGGCCGACGGCCGTGGAGCAATCGCGCCGGTCGACGATGCGTGCCTTGGCGTCGGTCAGGGCGATGGTGACCGGGACGTCGGACATGTCCCGGGCGAGGCGCTCGATCACCGGTTGCGCGCAGCGGGCCAATCGGGAATCGAAGTCGATGTCCTCGAAGAATGCCACGGTGTAGCGATCGGCGTCGACGCCGGCATCGTGGCTGCGCTCCCAGGATGCCGCGACCACGTCGTCGACACCCGCGGCACCTGCGGGCCCGTACTCGAGAAAATCTGCCCGGGCGGCTGCGATGCGGAGCTGCCGCTCACGGATATCGGTCATCGTCGCGCGTCCTCCTCTCGTCGATCCCCCTCTATTGTGACCTGCCGCACAAAGCCGATTATGCAACGCCCTCAACTGCGACGACACCGTCCGGTGGGTCAGGAATGGTGTCCCAATTTGGGACACCCGGGAGTGCCCGGACACTCTCGACACTGGCCTTCGAACGTGAGCACCATCACAATCAGGAGGAACAATGGCAACAACCACACTCGACGCGGCCGTGATCGGCACGGGAGTCGCCGGCCTGTACGAGCTGCACATGCTGCGCGAGCAGGGACTCGAGGTGCGGGCCTATGACAAGGCGTCCGGCGTCGGGGGTACGTGGTACTGGAACCGCTATCCGGGCGCCCGCTTCGATTCGGAGGCCTACATCTACCAGTATCTGTTCGACGAGGATCTCTACAACGGCTGGAGCTGGAGCCAGCGTTTCCCCGGGCAGGAGGAGATCGAACGGTGGCTCAACTACGTCGCCGACTCGCTCGACCTGCGCCGCGACATCTCGCTGGAGACCGAGATCACCAGCGCCGTTTTCGACGAGGACCGCAACCGGTGGACACTGACCACCGCCGACGGCGACACCATCGACACGCAGTTCCTCATCACCTGCTGCGGGATGCTCTCGGCGCCGATGAAGGATCTGTTCCCCGGCCAGTCCGACTTCGGCGGTCAGCTCGTGCACACAGCGCGTTGGCCCAAGGAGGGCATCGACTTCGCGGGCAAGCGCGTCGGCGTGATCGGCAACGGCGCGACCGGAATCCAGGTCATCCAGTCGATTGCCGCCGACGTCGACGAGCTGAAGGTGTTCATCCGCACCCCGCAGTACGCGCTGCCGATGAAGAATCCGTCCTACGGCCCCGACGAGGTCGCCTGGTACAAGTCGCGATTCGGTGAACTGAAGGACACCCTGCCGCACACGTTCACCGGATTCGAGTACGACTTCACCGACGCCTGGGAGGATCTCACCCCCGAGCAGCGTCGGGCGCGGCTCGAGGACGACTACGAGAACGGTTCGCTGAAACTCTGGCTCGCCTCGTTCGCCGAGATCTTCTCCGACGAACAGGTCAGCGAGGAGGTTTCGGAGTTCGTCCGGGAGAAGATGCGCGCCCGCCTCGTCGACCCGGAACTGTGCGACCTGCTGATCCCGACTGACTACGGCTTCGGCACGCATCGTGTGCCGCTGGAGACCAACTATCTCGAGGTCTACCACCGCGACAACGTGACCGCGGTCCCGGTGCGCGACAACCCCATCACCCGCATCCGGGAGAACGGCATCGAGCTCGCCGACGGCACCGTGCACGAGCTCGACGTCATCATCATGGCGACCGGATTCGACGCCGGCACCGGTGCGCTCACCCGCATCGACATCCGTGGCCGCGACGGCCGCAGCCTCGCCGACGACTGGAGTCGTGACATCCGCACGACGATGGGCCTGATGGTGCACGGCTACCCGAACATGCTGACCACCGCGGTGCCGTTGGCGCCGTCGGCGGCGCTGTGCAACATGACGACCTGCCTGCAGCAGCAGACCGAGTGGATCAGCGAGGCCATCCGGCACATGCGCGCCACCGGCAAAACGGTCATCGAACCGACTGCCGAGGGTGAGGAAGCCTGGGTCGCCCACCACGACGAACTCGCCGACGCGAATCTCATCTCCAAGACCAACTCCTGGTACGTCGGGTCGAACGTGCCCGGCAAGCCGCGTCGGGTCCTGTCCTACGTCGGCGGCGTCGGCGCCTACCGGGATGCCACGCTCGAGGCCGCCGCGGCCGGCTACAAGGGTTTCGCACTGTCCTGACGGACAGTGTGATCCAGATCATATCCATGGAAGGATAAAGCTATGACCAGCACATTCTCTTCACTCGATGTCTCCGCGTTCACCAGTGCCGCCGATCGGATTCTCGCCGAAGCCGTCACCGGGGACGCCCGCGTGCCCGGCGTGGTGGCGATGGTGACCGACCGTGACCGCACCGTGTACTCCGGAGCTGCGGGCCAACGCAGCCTGGGCGGGTCGGCTCCGATGACCACCGACGACGTGTTCGCGATCTTCTCCACCACCAAGGCGATCACCGCGACCGCGGCGCTGCAGCTGGTGGAGGAAGGTCTCCTCGACCTCGACGCGCCGGCGAGCACCTATGCGCCGGCCATCGGCACCCTGCAGGTGATCGAAGGCTTCGACGACGCCGGCGAACCGATCCTGCGGGCACCGAAGTCGGTGCCGACCACCCGCCAATTGCTCACGCACACCGGCGGATTCGGCTACGACTTCTTCGACGAGATCTACAACCGGCTCGCCGAGGAGAAGGGGCAGCCCAGCGTCACCACGGCCAGCCGGGCGGCGCTGATGACTCCGCTGCTCTTCGATCCGGGCGAACGGTGGCAGTACGGAACCAACATCGACTGGGTCGGTCAGGTGGTCGAGGGGTTGCGCGGGAAGCGGCTCGGTGAGGTGTTCGCCGAACGCATCTTCGCCCCGCTCGGGATCGAGAACATGAGTTTCATTCTGCGCGAGGACTTCCGGTCGCATCTGACTGAGATCCACGCGCGTAATGCCGACGGTTCGCTGACCCCGATGGGTCTCGAACTACCGTCGCCGCCGGAGGTGGACTTCGGTGGACACGGCCTGTACGGGACCGTCGGTGACTACATGAAATTCATCCGGATGTGGCTTAACGACGGTGTGGGAGAAGGTGGTCGGGTTCTCAAGGCCGAGACCGTGGAGATGGCGCTGCGCAATCATCTCGGTGATCTGCCGGTCACCATGCTGCCGGGCGTCATCCCGTCGCTGTCCAACGACGCGGAATTCTTCCCGGGACAGTCGAAGTCGTGGTCGTTGCCGTTCATGATCAACAACGAGACGGCGCCGACGGGCCGCCCGGCAGGCGCCCAGGGATGGGCGGGGCTGGCCAATCTCTTCTACTGGATCGACCGGCAGAACGGATACGGCGGATACTGGGCCACCCAGATCCTGCCGTTCGGCGACCCGACCTCGTTCACCAAGTACATGGAGTTCGAGACGGCCTTCTACGACGCCCTGAAGAGCTAACCCCTGCACGGG
>NZ_MVPX01000100.1:0-939 GCF_002043085.1 Gordonia sp. i37
GGGGGTTCCCCCCCCAGCCGGTCGGAACTCTGCTCGGCGTATCGGACCGCGCTCAACGCCTTCGACGACGATTCCGAATTCGACGTGACCGATGAGCTCACCGCACTCGCCGACGCGGCGAAGGACTACGACGATTCCGGCGTCCGCTCCGACGGGGAAGACGTCGACTCCTCGTCGGGGCTGATCAGCGAGTCGAGCTTCCGGAGCGACACCCGCAACATCGCGGCGGAATGTGGGTGACAACATGACGATGCCTTCCGGTCCAGGCGACTACCCCGGCGCCCCTAACCCCGGTGTTCCGAACCCCGGTTTCGGTGGTCGGCCGTTCGGTCCACCTGCGCGCCCGCCCGTGCCCACAGGGCCCAATCCGCAGGGCGCGGGGATGCGCGCACTGATCGGTGGTGGCGCGATCGCGCTCGTCGCGCTGGTCTTCGTCTTCCTGTTCTGGCCGGTCGCGATCCTCCTCTTCGCCGTCGCCGCCCTGTACACGGTGCTACTCGGCACCGGGATGGACCCGTTCGCCGGGACGTCGACGACGATCGTCCACATCGGATACCTCTGGCGAACCCGAGTTGCTTCTCCCGGCGCCGCGCCCATCGGGCAGCGGTTTCCGAGCCCGCCGACGGGGCAGTCGTTCCCGAATCCGCCGACCGGGCAGCAGTTCCCGAATCCGGCGACCGGGCAGCGGTTTCCGAGCCCGCCGACCGGGCAGCAGTTCCCGAATCCGGCGACCGGGCAGCGGTTTCCGAGCCCGCCGACCGGACAGCGCTTCCCGAATCCACCGACCGGGCCACGCGGGGTGGGCGCTCGGCCACCGGTCGATCCGCCGACCGAGATCGTGGCGAGGCCGGGAGCACCCGGGCACGGGTTCACGGCCGCACAGGCCGCCGACCCCGCCACCGACCCGGCCGTTCTCGCGCAGATCGCCGCAACAGCTGG
>NZ_MVPX01000101.1:0-46642 GCF_002043085.1 Gordonia sp. i37
GGGGCCCCGCCGCCGTCACGGCTGACGGCATCAGCTGCGGCTCATCTGCGGGCGAGCAAGGTCTTCTCGACCTTCGCCGCCCGGGGTTACCGTTAGGCGTGTCGTTTCTTCTCGATCACCGCGTGCGCCGCCCCGGGTCCTGCCGTCCGCCAGGGAGTCGGGGCCGACGTCGCGTCACGTCCGTCGCCGTTGCGGCGATGGTCATGGGCTCCGTGTTCGGGATCGGGGCGGCCCAGGCCCGGCCGCACACTCCGTTACCCGTGACCTACGACTTCCTGGCCGGTATCTCCGCCGAACTCGCCCATCCCGGCGGGTCGCTCCCCGGCACCAACGACTACTCGTGCCGCCCGTCGGCCGCCCACCCGCGGCCGGTGATCCTCGTTCACGGCAGCGGCGGTGGGCAGCAGACGAATTGGGCGACGCTCGCGCCAGTGTTGGTCAACGCCGGCTACTGCGTGTTCGCACCCACCTACGGTGCCCTCGGCACGGTGTGGCCGGTGTCGGCGCTCGGCGGACTCGGTCCCAAACCCGACAGTGCCTGGCAGATCAAGGAATTCATCGACCACGTGCGCGCCGCGACCGGCAGTGATCAGGTCGACATCGTCGGACACTCGTTGGGCACCGAGATCCCCACCTACTGGCTGAAATACCTTGGTGGGCGCGGCCATGTGGCCCACTACGTGTCGCTCGCGCCGTACTGGCGTCAGGGACCCGACGACGACGACGTCCGCGGCGAGACGATCGCCGCATTCCGCGCGCGACTCGGGATCGCGCCGCCCGGTCATCCGGCGTGCCCCGAATGCACACCTGCGCCGGCGGATCTGAACTTCAACCAGGCGGTCCGCCTGCCCTCGCCCTACCTGCCGGGGGTGCGGTACACCAACATCGTGACGCGCGACGACGAGATCGTCACCCCGTACTCGTCAGGCATCCTTCCCGGACCACCCGGCACCGACGTCACCAATATCGTTGTGCAGGAAGGCTGTCCGATCGATCACGCCGATCACCTGTCGATCGTGGCGAACCGGCGATCTGTCGCGCTGGTGCTCAACGCTCTCGACCCGGCTCATCCGCGCCTGGTGCCGTGCGTAGCGGTGTCGCCGGTCACCGGTGGCTGATCGGCCGTGACGCTGATCAGGAGGTAACGTACGTGCCGAGCATCCGGACGAACGCGTCGGTGGTGTGCTCGACCGACTCCGGATCACCGGTCATCACATAGCCGAGGGTGAGCCCGTCGGCGGCCGCCACCACCGCGGGAGCGATCTGCTCTTCGGGTATCGCCCAACGGAATCCGCCGAGTCGCGCGCCCTCGCGCAGCATCCGGATGACCAACTCGGTGTAGCGCGCGTACAGGTACTCTGCCAGCGGTTCCAAGCCTGTCGTGCGGCGTGCGAACAGTCCGAGCGAGATCAGCGCATGCTCGCGGGTCGCGTTGCCGACGACGTCTCCGGCGAAGCTCTCGAATCCGGCGCGGATCACCTCGCGCGGATGTAGTGGTGCGTCACTCGAGCGTTCCTCGAGCGCGCCGATCCGCTCGTTGAGCGCATCCAATTCCTCGTTGATGCCATGCTCGGCCACCGCCGCGAGCAACTCGTCGCGACTGTCGAAAGCGTAGAACAGCCCCGACTGCGGAACGCCCGCCTCCAGGGCGATCCGTCGTGTGGTGGCGCTCTCGACACCTTCGGTCGCGATGACCCGCAAGGTGGCCTCGATGGCGAGTCGGCGTCGCTCGGCGACACTCAACCGCATCGGGTTCTCCTCTGTGTGGTCCGGCCGACGAGAAGTCGGCCGAGACATTGTTGTGTGGACGTGTTCAGTGGACGAAAGTGAACACACCGGATAGTACTCACAACGTGGTTCGAGCCGCATCGCCTGCGGGATCCGCGACGGCAACGTGATTGCGGGCGTGCGCAATCGCGCTATCCAAGGAGTCGATCAAATGGTTCTCGTGACGCAGGGAATCCACCACGCCGACACCGGTGAGCAGTCTGAGGTGTGCGGGTTGCACGCCCTTGATGATGACGGTCACGCCGCGGGACTCGAGTTCGGTGACGATCTCGGCGAGGGTGTGAGCCCCGGTCGCGTCGAGCATCCCGAGGTGCGACATGCGGATGATCACCACCTGGACGGTATTGGCGCCTTCGCTGATCGTTGTCGAAATACGTTCGGCCGCACCGAAGAACATGGCGCCATCCAGTCGCAGCAGGGCGATGTGCTCGTCGCCGGGCATCGGCGGGCCGGGTAGGTCCTCGCGAGTCACCGCGGAGCGACGGGCGATCTGGCGCAGCGCGAAGAACGCCGCTACCACGATTCCGATCTGCACTGCCTCGATCAGGTCGAAACAGACCGTGATCACCGCGGTCACGGCGAAGATCAGGGCATCAGATCGTGTGGAGTGCAGGATCTTTCGTATCGTCGATGCCGAGATCATGCGGAAGCAGGTGACCATCAGGACACCGGACAACGCGGCGAGCGGAATCGTCGACACCGGGCCGGTCGCCAGGTAGACCACGCCCAGCAGGAACAACGAATGAACGATGGCCGCCACCCGGGTCCGGGCCCCGGCACGGACATTGACGGCAGTCCGCGCGATCGCGCCCGTGGCAGGCATGCCGCCGAACAGGCCCGATGCCATCGACGCGAGCCCTTGGCCGGTGAGTTCGCGATCGGGATCGTACGGTCCGGTCGGCGACATCGTGGCCGCCACCCGCGCCGACAACAGCGACTCGATGGCGGCGAGCGCGGCGATGGCGACGGCCGCGCTCAGAAGCGAGTGCAGCGCTTGAGTGTCCACATGCGGTAACACCGGCGCCGACAAGTGCGACGGGAGTTCGCCGATCGCTGCCACGTCGATGTGGGCGAAATGGGTGACCAGGGTGACGACGACGATGGCGGTCAGCGATTCCGGGATCGAACGGTGCAGCCGTGGGAGCGTGACCATCAGGGCGGCGACGACTGCGACCACACCCAGTGTCTTCAGTGCGGCCGACCAGTCGGCGTCGGCGATCACCGACCACGCGGCGGGCAGGGTGCGCTCCCCCTTGGGGGGCGTGGAAGCGAAGGCCGCCGGTACCTGCTGCAAGAAGATGGTGATCGCGATACCCAGGGTGAATCCCTCGATCACCGGCCACGGGATGAAGGTGACCGCGCGGCCGAGCCCGACTGCGCCCGCGAACAGCACCAGCAGCCCGGCAAGCACCGTGACCAGTGCGATGCTGCCGATGCCGTGTGCAGCGACGATGGGGGCGAGGATGACCGCCATCGCACCCGTGGGTCCCGAGACCTGCACATGGGACCCCCCGAAGACCGCTGCGACCAGGCCGGCGATGACAGCGGTGATCAGACCTGCGGCGGCGCCGACACCGGACGAGATGCCGAAGGCCAGAGCGAGGGGCAAGGCCACCACGCCGACAGTGACCCCGGAGACGACGTCGACCTTCCACGACGACCGCAACCCCGCATAGTCGGTGCGCGTGGGGAGCAGGCGGGCGGTGCGGCTGCGAACGATCTGCGCGCCTCGGCGGACGGTCGCGCCGGCCTGGTCGAGCTCGTTCACGCCCGGACGACTGGCGGTAACGCGGAGATCGCGTCGTACTGCTCGCGCTGCTCGTCGAGCGTGTCGGCCAGGAAGGTCCGGGCGATGAGCAGCAACTCCGACACCTTCGGATGGGCGAGCGTGTAGAACACGGCGTTGCCGGTGCGCGTCGAGCGGACGACGTGATGCCGTTTGAGCACTGCGAGATGTTGGGACATGGTGGTCGGGCCGATGTCGATGATGGTGAGGAGTTCGCTCACCGGGGTCGGCGAGTCGTTGGCCGAGAGGACCTCGAGGACCCGGATACGCGCCGGATGGGCGAGCGCCTTGAACAGGTTGGCCTTGATCTCATAGAGCGGCTGATCGATGCCAGTGAATCCGTTGGTCGACACGGGGGCTCCTCGGTCATCCATCGCTCTATATCAACGATGAATTAATGGATTGCGTGATTGCTTAATCGATAGTACGGCGCAGAACCCCGCTGGACAAGTCGGAGATTGCAGACCACGAAAGTGGTCGACGGGTGGAGCCGATGCGAGGTCAGTCGCGCGGAACGCGCACACCGAGGAGGTGGGCGTCGGGATCGTGGTCGACGCCGATCGTCTGCCAGGGCACACCGATGCGCACGACCGCGTAGGCGGAGGTGGGGAAGCGATCAATGGTGCCGTGTGGGTCGAGGGTGAGCGCGGTGGTCGGCATACCCGGGTCGTGACCGACGACGAGGACAGTCGTGGCGTCGGACGGTGTGTGCAAGCGCAACGCCTCGAGCACGTCGGACGGGCTGCCGCCGTAGAGGTCGTCGAGGTAGACGGTCGGGGCGCTGATCCCGGTCCGGTCGAGCGTTTGCCGGGTGCGCGTGGCCGTCGAGCACAGCACGGCGTCGACCGACAGTCCCTCCTCGGTCATCCATCGACCGGCCAGGGCTGTCTCGCGCCGACCGCGGTCGGCGAGCGGGCGCCCGTGATCGCCGAAGCCCGGCGGGTAGCCGGACTTGCCGTGGCGCATGAGGACCAGCGTCCGCCGCGGGCCGGCGGTGTCGGCGTGGCTCACGCGACGCCTCGGCCGTTGCGGGCTGTCGTCGCCGGGCGCGACGACAGCGTGTCGCGGGAGTGCTGTGCGCGGGCCAACACCCGGGCGGTAGCCCGCCACGCCGCGGCCTCCTGACGGTGGAAGCAGGCCGACTCGGCGGCGTGGTCCCACTCGCCGTGATTCCGAACGGGGTCGTCGACATCCGCCTCGGTGGCCGCGTCGGCGCAGGTCTCGGCCAGTTCGGCGGCGGTGTCGGCGTCGGCGGCCTCGTCCAGGCACCCGACGATCAGGTGGTCGACGAGCGAGGGGTCGGTGCACACGGCCTCGATCGTGGTGGCATCGAGGGTCGCGAGGATCTCCAGTTCTGATCGCAACCGCATGCATCCAACCTACGACGTGCAAACCTCGCCTCGCGGGTAGGCACACCGTTAGCCTTGTGGACGTGCATTCCTGGGTTCCGGCGATACTCGCGGTTCTCGCGGCACTGTTGATCGCCGCCGGAACCGTGTTGCGTCAGCGTGCGTCCCGGGCGTCGGGTGCGATCACCCGCGGCTGGTGGGCGGGGGCGTCCATCGCGATCGCCGGGTTCGCGCTCCAGGCGGCTGCGCTCGGCCTCGGATCGATCCTGCTGGTGCAGCCACTCGTGGTCCTCGCGGTGCTGTTCGCCCTACCGCTCGAGGCGTGGGCCGATCGGCGCCATCCCGCCAAGCGCGAGTGGGCATGGGGTGCGGTCCTGGTGATCTGCGTGGCAACGTTCCTGCTCATCTCGCGCCCCGAACCGTCGATGCGCCGACCGCACGACCTGGTCGTGTGGGCGACGGTCGCCGCGGTCGCCGCGGTGATCGTGTTGTGTGTGGTCTGTGCCGAGCGTTCGACCCCGCACTATCGGGCGCTGTTCTACGGGTTGGCCGCGGGCACCCTGTTCGGGGTGTCGGCGCTGCTGATCAAGACCATCGTCTACCAGCTGCTGCACCATCCGGTGCACCTGTTCATGCACCCCGAGCTGTACCTGTTCGTCGTGGTCGCCACCGGCGCGATCCTCGCCCAGCAGAAGGGTTTCGGTGCCGGCGACCTGCAGACGTCGTTCCCGGCGATGAATGTGATGGAACCCGCGGTGGCGATGGCACTCGGCGTGGTGCTGCTCGGCGAGAACCTCAAGGTCTCGACGACCACGGCCCTGTTCCTCGGAGTGGTGTTGGCGGTGATGATCCGGTCGGTCGTCGAGCTGGCCAAGGAATCGGCGGTCCGGTGCGGCACCTTGCCCGGCCAGCCGGCGCCTACGGTCTCCGAGGGCCCTGTCTCCGAGGACGCGGGGGTCGATCCGACCGGGGATGCGTCGACGCCCCGGGCCCAGCCCGAGCCCGGAGCGTCGACTGGCAGTGATCAGATCAGGCGGTTACCGGATCGATCACGGGGATCAGATTCTGCGCCCACGTCGCGGCCATCACGCTCGGCTTGACCGCCGAGGAGTTGTCGTGGCGGGCGTGCTCGCCGACCTGCGTGGCGCCCCGTGCGGTGAGCTTCTCGGCCATCAGTTCACCGCCGCGGTTGAAGGTCTCGCCGTAGACCGTGTCGCCGAGCCCGAACACCGCGAACCGTAGGCCGGACAGGTCGGGGGCCAGGGCGTCGAGTTCGTCGGCGAAGGGCTCGGCGCCGGTGGGCAACTCGCCCTCACCGTAGGTGGAGCAGATCACCACGAGGAAGTCCTGGGCGTCGAGATCCTCCACCGCGAACTCGCTCATGTCGTAGATCGACGGATCGTGATCGACGCTCAGGACGTCGGCGATGGCATCGGCGACCAGCTCGCTGTTGCCGGTCTCGGTGCCGTAGAGGATGACGACGGACATGGGACTCCTTCCAGAAACATAGCAAGGCTACCCTAATTTGCTCCCGCTTCACCATCCGGTCGGGTCGTGCTGCTCACCACATTCGCCGCCGGTGCATGACGGCCGACCCTTGCGCAATTACTTGGATGTCCTAGTATTGGGGTGTCCCCAGAATCCCGAGCAGAAGTCCAGGTGATCTCGCGGTGAGTACAACCACCACCTCCATCCCGCACTACCTCAACGGCACCAAGGTGACCGCCGACGGCGGTCGCTTCGCCGACGTCTTCAATCCGAGCACCGGCGCCGTCGCGGCACAGGTTCCGCTCGCCAGCACCGACGACGTGGCCAAGGCGGTCGAGACCGCCAAGAAGGCCCAGCAGGAGTGGGCCGCGTGGAACCCGCAACGGCGCGCCCGGGTGCTGATGCGCTTCGTCGATCTCGTGAACAAGAACGCCGACGAGATCGCCACCACCCTCTCGCTCGAGCACGGCAAGACCCACGCCGACGCCCTCGGCGACATCCAGCGCGGCATCGAGGTCATCGAATTCGCGATCGGCATCCCGCACCTGATCAAGGGTGAGTTCACCGAGGGCGCCGGGTCGGGCATCGACGTGCACTCGATTCGTCAGCCCCTCGGTGTGGTCGCGGGCATCACCCCGTTCAACTTCCCGGCGATGATCCCGCTGTGGAAGGCCGGCCCGGCGCTCGCCTGCGGTAACGCCTTCATCCTCAAGCCCAGTGAGCGGGATCCGTCGGTTCCGGTCCGCCTCGCCGAATTGTTCACCGAGGCAGGACTTCCCGACGGTGTGTTCCAGGTCGTCCATGGCGACAAGGAGGCCGTCGACGCGCTGCTCGATCACCCCGACGTCAAGGCGCTCGGCTTCGTCGGCAGCTCCGACATCGCGCAGTACATCTACTCCACCGCCGCGGCGAACGGCAAGCGTTCGCAGTGCTTCGGTGGCGCCAAGAACCACATGATCATCATGCCCGACGCCAACCTCGATCAGGTCGTCGATGCATTGATCGGCGCCGGCTACGGCAGCGCCGGGGAGCGGTGCATGGCGATCAGCGTGGCCGTGCCGGTCGGGGAACAGACCGCAGAACGGTTGCGCGCCAAGCTTGTCGACAAGGTCAACGCGTTGCGCGTCGGACACTCACTCGACCCGAAGGCAGACTACGGGCCGCTGGTGACCGCAGCCGCACTCGAGCGGGTGCGCACCTACATCGGCAAGGGTGTCGAGGAGGGTGCCGACCTGGTGATCGACGGTCGGGAACGGGGCAGCAACGAGCAGACCTTCGGTGACGAGGACCTGTCCAACGGCTTCTTCATCGGCCCGACGCTGTTCGATCATGTCACCAAGGACATGTCGATCTACACCGACGAGATCTTCGGTCCGGTGCTGGCCATCGTGCGCGCCGCCGACTACGACGAGGCGCTCGCCCTGGCCTCGGATCACCAGTATGGCAACGGTGTTGCGATCTTCACCCAGGACGGTGACGCCGCCCGCGACTTCACCGCCCGCGTCGAGGTGGGCATGGTCGGGGTGAACGTTCCCATCCCGGTTCCGGTGGCCTACTACACCTTCGGCGGCTGGAAGCGGTCGGGCTTCGGCGACCTCAACCAGCACGGTCCGGCGTCGATCCAGTTCTACACCAAGACCAAGACCGTCACCTCACGCTGGCCGTCGGGCATCAAGGACGGCGCGGAGTTCGTCATCCCGACGATGGACTGATCGGCGATGACGACCTTCGTGGACTCCGGTCTCGACGCCGACGAGCGCGTCATCGTCGAGACCGCGGCCGACTTCGCCGCGAAACGCATTGCCCCACATGCTCTGAGGTGGGACGCCGACAACCACTTCCCGGTCGCCGAGCTGCGCGAGGCCGCGCAGCTCGGCATGGGTGCGATCTACTGCGCCGAGGATGCCGGCGGTAGCGGTCTGCGCCGACTGGACGGGGTGCGGATCTTCGAACAGCTCGCCTACGCCGATCCGGCGGTCGCCGCCTTCCTGTCCATCCACAACATGTGTACGTGGATGGTCGACGAGTACGGCACCGATGAACAACGCGCACAGTGGGTTCCACGGCTGGCGGGCATGGACACCGTCGCCAGTTACTGCCTCACCGAGCCGGGTGCCGGTTCGGACGCGGCAGCGTTGTCGACCCGTGCCGAGCGGGTCGGGGACGAGTACGTGCTCACCGGCGTCAAACAGTTCATCTCCGGTGCGGGTTCGTCGGATCTCTACGTCGTGATGGCGCGGACCGGGGATGCCGGGCCCAAGGGCATCTCCACTTTTCTCGTCGAGAAGGACTCGCCGGGGCTGAGTTTCGGTGCCCAGGAGCACAAGATGGGGTGGCACGCCCAACCCACCGCGCAAGTGATCCTCGACGAGGTGCGGGTTCCGGCGACCAACCTCCTCGGTAACACCGAGGGCATCGGATTCGGTATCGCGATGAACGGCCTCAACGGCGGCCGGCTCAACATCGCGGCGTCGTCGTTGGGTGGTGCGCAGGCGGCCTTCGACAAGGCGGCCGCCTACGTCGCCTCCCGAAAAGCCTTCGGGGCGGCGCTGATCGACGAGTCGACCATCCGGTTCACGCTGGCCGACATGGCGACCTCGCTGCACACCTCGCGCCTGATGCTGTGGCACGCGGCGAGTGCACTCGACGCCGGCGCCCCGGACAAGGTCGAACAGTGTGCGATGGCCAAGCGCTACGTCACCGACTCGTGCTACACCGTCGCCGACCAGGCGCTGCAGCTGCACGGCGGCTACGGCTACCTGGCCGAGTACGGAATCGAGAAAATCGTCCGGGATCTGCGCGTGCACCGCATCCTGGAGGGGACCAACGAGATCATGCGAGTCGTGGTGGGTCGGTCCATCGCGTCGCGCTTCTCGAACTGACATCACCGAGAGATTCGATATGGAGATTCGACAATGACGACGATCGCCTTTCTGGGACTGGGCAACATGGGTGGGCCGATGGCGGCGAACCTGGTCAAGGCCGGGCACACGGTGCACGGCTTCGATCCGGTGCCCGAGGCGGTGAAAGCCGCGCAGGAGAGCGGTGTCGAGACCTTTCCGACCGCGGTGGAAGCCGTCGCGGTCGCGCAGGTCGTGATCACGATGCTGCCCAACGGCGCGATCGTCAAGCAACTCTACGACGAGATTCTCCCGGCGAGCGCCACCGGCACGCTGTTCATCGACAGCTCGACGATCTCGGTCGCCGATGCCCGTGAGATCAATTCGCGCGCCGGTGATCTCGGCTTCGCGCAGGTCGACGCCCCGGTGTCGGGAGGTGTGAAGGGCGCGACCGCGGGCACCCTCGCATTCATGGTCGGCGGCAGCGAGGAGGCCTTCGCCGCGGCGCGCACCACCCTGGATCCCATGGCAGGCAAGATCATCCACTGCGGTGACGCCGGTGCCGGACAGGCCGCGAAGGTCTGCAACAACATGCTGTTGGCCGTGCAGCAGATCGCGGTCGGCGAGGCCTTCGTCCTCGCCGAGAAACTCGGCCTCTCCGATCAGGCGCTCTACGACGTCGTGACCGGTGCGACCGGCAATTGCTGGGCCATCGAGACCAACTGTCCGGTGCCCGGCCCGCAGCCGGCGTCGCCGGCCAACAACGAGTTCAAACCCGGCTTCGCCACCGCGCTGATGAACAAGGACCTCGGCCTGGCCATGGACGCCATCGCCGACACCGGTTCCCGCGCACCCCTGGGAACCCATGCGGCGCAACTGTATCGGGCCTTTGCCGAGCAGAACGCGGGACTGGATTTCTCGGCGATCATCGAGACCTTGCGTTGAGGTGAGCACTTCTGGGTGATGTTGTGTCCGCAATCCGGGCACAACATCACCCGGAATCACGCTGCTGGTGACTGCAGCGCCTGCGCGACTCGGTCAGCCACGACGGCCGGGCGGTCGATCAGGTCGGACCACGTGAAGTTGAGTACCGTCCACCCCGCCGCGACGAGTGCGTTGCGCTTGGTGCGGTCTCGTTGAAACGTTACCGCGTCGCGGTGGAAGCCGAAGCCGTCGATTTCCACCGCGACCATGTGGCCGGGAAACGCGAAGTCGATGACGTACCCGCACGAAGGCAGGTTGGCGACCCACCCGGTGATGTCAGCCGAGCGAAAGAGCTTCACCGTGAGTCGTTCGGCCTCGGATCGTGCGCCGTCGCCGACCAGCCGCAGATACTGCGCCACTTGTGCCGCGCCGCGGCGTCGTGGGTACCGGGCATGCGCTGCCGCAAGCGACTCGGGGGTGACGCGCCGGGACAGGAGGGCCGAGTCGATCACCGACATTCCCAGGTCGAGTGCGGCGTCGAGGACGGTCAGGTCGGGGCCGGTGGTCCGGAGGCCGTCGTGGACGATGATGTCCTTGTCCTGCAGTGGTCGGTAACGTGCCACGGCGGTAGCCGACGACCGATGATGTCGCCCGTGGGTGCTGGTGAAGACCACGTGCTTGCGCGGCTCCGTGGCGTGTAGGCCAAGCCACCACGCGGCGGCAACTCCACCCAGGACGGCTTGCCGATGTACCGAGAGCACCGCGATGCGTGCTTGTGCGCGATCCGAACGTGCGTGTCCGGAAACGAGATAGACCCCTCGTGCGACGACCTGCCAGGTGCCGGAGGCGACCCGTCGTTGGATCGCCGACGCGCTGAGTCCGCACGCAGTCGCCTCCTCGGTGGTGAACACGCCGTCACGTCGCACCGACAACTCGTGAATGTCCATGACGAATTCGACGCGGGACACCGCCAGTCGGTTCCACGACGCTTCGGATCTGTGTTCCGGGTGATGCTGTGCCCGCATTCCGGGCATAACATCACCCGGAACGACGACCACCGTCAGAAATCCCCCGCGTGATGACGCAGCGAGTGGATGGCGCCGACCAGACCTCGGATCTCGTCACCGTCCATGCCGACGTCGGCGAACACCTCGCGGTTGAGTGTTGTCGTGGCGTCCTCGACGGTGGAGCGCCCCAGGTCGGTGATCTCCACCAGCGTGGTCCGGCCGTCGGTGGGGTGGGGCAGTCGCCGGACCAGCTGTGCCTCCTCGAGTCGACGGATCGCGTGGGTGACGCTGGTGACGTGGACCTGGAGTCGGTCGCTGGCCTTGGTGATCGGCAGGGCGCCGTGCCGCGAGAACGCGAGCAGACGGAGCAACTCGAAGCGAGAGAACGTCAAATCGTAAGGGCGCAAGGCGGTCTCGACGCGTGCCAACAGAATCTGATGGGCGCGCATCACCGAGGTGACCGCGACCATTCCATCGGCGACATCACCCCATCCGGCTTCGGCCCAGTTGTCCTTCGCCTCGGCGATGGGATCGAAACGCATGCTCCGGCCTGCCATGCGTCATACCCTATCCCGGCACCCGGTGTGCCGCGGCAACCGATCGCCCTGGTCGCCACGCACGGGAGGGCCCGAGATCGGTCGGAACAGGTGGGTCGACGGAGTCCGACCCCCGGCGTCACGGCGCAGCGAGCAGGACGCGGATGGCGCCGACGATGGTGTCGACCAGCGCGGCGACGGTGTGATCGCCGAGTTCGCCGCGTTGCTCGTCGGAGCGCAGCATGATCACCGATTCGACGAGGCGGAAGGGGAGCAGTCTGCGCATGTCGGTGGGGTCGTCGAGGGCGGCGGCGGCCAGGGACTCGTACGCTCCGGCCAATTCTTGTCGGGCGGAGCGGAAGTGGGCGTATCGCTCATCGGCGACCTCGGGTAGTAGATAGAGCGAGCCGAGATTCCAGCGTGCGTCGACAAGCTGTTGGGCGTCGATGCGCGCAAGTTCGAGGAGCCGGTCGAGGGCGGGGGCGTCGGACCCCAGCAATTCGCGCGCGGTCTCGAGCGAACCGACGACGGTCGTGTCCAGCAGCGCGGCGAGGATGTCGTCCTTGTTCTTGAAGTAGTGATAGAGCGAGGCCTGCCGAATCCCGACCGCGTCGGCGATCATACGCGTCGAGGTACCGCTGTAGCCGTGTCGGACGAACAACTCGCCTGCGGCGTCGAGGATCTCGTCGCGTGCGGTGGCTCCGCGCCGCTTGGGCTCGGTCAGGCGAGGCCGCCCGGGGCCGGTGCCGCGGGGTGGCGCGGTACGGGACATGGCGGCTGGCTCCTCGCGCTCGGCTCCTCGGAAAGAGGAGCATGCTGGTCGGTTTCGCGACAGAATCAGCCTAACGCAACGGTGCGTAACACGGCTGTCACAGGGGTTTCCCGGCCCGCAACATATCTATCACTCGACAGAAATAGATCGACGGTTATCTATCAACTGACAGATACAGCGCTCGACGGGGAGCCCTACCGAAGGACATCGCCATGACCATGACCGCTCACTCATCCCCGGAGCCCACCCCGACTCCTGCCTCTCCGTCGTCGGGCGGAGGTGACTCCGACGACCTCCTCGACCTCGGCTACGACCAGCAACTGCACCGCTCGCTCGGCAAGTTCGCCTCGTTCGCGGCCGGCTTCTCGTTCGTCTCGATCCTGACGACCATCTTCCAATTGTTCGGTCTCGGTTTCGGATTCGGCGGACCGGCTTTCTTCTGGACCTGGCCCATCGTCTACGGCGGCCAGTTCCTGGTGGCGTTGTGCTTCGCGGAGATCGCCGCGCGCTACCCGATCTCGGGTGCGATCTACCAGTGGTCGCGCCGAATGGGCGGAGAAGTCGTCGGCTGGTTCGGGGGGTGGTTCATGATGATCGCGCAGATCGTCACCGCGGCCGCGGCGGCGATCGCCCTGCAGGTCGTCCTGCCCGCCGTCTGGACCGGTTTTCAGATCATCGGGGACGACCCGACGCTCACCAGCACCTCCGGTGCGGCGAATGCTGTCCTGCTCGGTTCGGTACTGCTCGTGGCCGTCACCGCGATCAACTGCGTCGGGGTGCGGTGGATGAGCCGCGTCAACAACATCGGCGTGACCTGTGAGCTCGTCGGCGTCACCGCCGTGGTGCTGGCACTGTTCACCCACGCCAAGCGCGGCCCCGACGTCGTCTTCGACACCGGACTACCCGGACAACAACCCGGCTACATCTGGGCGTTCATCGTCTCGGGTCTGATGGCCGCGTACGTGATGGTCGGCTTCGGGTCGGCCGGTGAGCTCGCCGAGGAGACCCGCAACCCCCGTCGGGTCGCACCGCGTACCATCCGGATGGCGCTGACCGTCTCGGCGATCGGTGGTGGCCTGATGCTGCTCGGCGCGTTGATGGCCGCTCCGACACTCGGTGACGACCTCGCGACCGGAGGCCTTCCGTACGTGCTGGATTCGGTGCTCGGTGGTTTCTGGGGCAAGGTCCTGCTGTGCGACGTCGCGGTGGCGATCTTCATCTGCACCCTGGCCATCCAGACCGCGTGTTCGCGGTTGATGTTCTCGATGGCCCGCGACGGCCGACTGCCCTTCTCCGCGCGACTGGCACATGTCAACGCCCGCACCGGAACCCCCATCGCGCCGTCCATCCTGATCGGGCTGCTCTGCGTCGCGACCCTGCTGGTCAACGTCGGCAACCCGGCGATCTTCGCGACTCTCGCGAGTGTCTGCATCATCCTGATCTACCTGGCCTACCTCGCGGTCACCGGACCGATGCTGTACCGACGTCTGCAGGGCTGGCCGAAGGGGACCGTGGAGGTCGACGCCGAGGGCAAGAAAATGTTCGGGCTCGGGCGATTCGGCATCGTCGTGAATCTGGGAGCGGTGATCTACGGGGCGCTGATGGTCGTGAACCTCGCCTGGCCGCGCACCGAGATCTTCGACCCCGCAGGCGACATGCCGATACTGCGTTGGGCCGGCCCGATCTCGATCGCGATCACGGTGCTCGTCGGAATCGCCTGCTACCCCAGGGGAAAAGAGCATCCCAAGCCGGTCACTCCCATCGGCCGGGCCGCAACCAGCCGCCAGACCAGCGACATCGCCACCGTCGACTGACTCCCACGTCGATCACCCCGAACCACCACACCTGTTCGATCCCAAGGACTCTCACCATGAATGCCACCGCAACCACCGCCGGCGCCCGCGCGCACGCCCGGGCCCAGGCCACAACCCTGACCGACTCGATGCCGGTGGTGCCCGCCGCCGGATGGCCGCACCCGCCCGCCGGCGTCGAGGCCGCCGACCTCACCTGGGCCGAGACCGTCCCGGGTGGTCGTTACACCACCAAGGTGCTCGCCCGGGGAACCCGACTTCGCCTGCGCGACATCACCGGAACTGCCTGTGCGCACCTGCTGGTATGGCGTGCCGACGCCCCCCATGAACGTCTCAACGTCGCCGACACCGTCAAGGTGCCCTGGCAGGCCTACCTCACGACGGGGCACACGCTGCTCAGTGACCAGGGCCGGGTGCTGGCCACCGTCGTCGCCGACGACAGCCGTCATCACGACGCACTCTGCGGCACCACGACCCTCGCCGGCAACATAGCCAAATATGGTGCCGGGAGCCTGCATTCGGGCAGTCCTGCCGGACGCGAGATGCTCGTGTTGGCCGCAGCCAAGAACGGGTTGACACCCACCGACGTGGCACCGTCGTTGTCGTTCTTCCACGGCGTCACCGTCGACGCCGACGGCTCGTTGCGTTCCACCGGGTCGGCGGGCGCCGATACGACGGTGGAACTGATCTTCCATCTCCCGTGCATCGTCGCCCTCGCCAACACCGCCCACCCTCTCGACCCCGCGGCCGATTTCGAGGTCGGCCCACTCGAGGTGCTGGCCTGGCGCGCGACAGCCGACCTCGAGGCTCTCGTCGCCGACGCCGAGCGCCGCGACCCCGAATATCAACGGGCCGTCGCCAACAGCGAAGACGCCCACCGCGCAACCCATTTCTGACCTCGACACCCACCCGCGACCACACCCACCCCGATCACACCCACAGGGACAACCATGACCGCCACACTCGATCCGACCCTCGACCCGACGACGGCATCTGCCGATGAGATCGCCCTCGTTCCCGGCGAGGTGATCCTCGACGAGATCGTCGGCGAACGCGGTCCCTGGTCGGGAATCGTCACCGCCGGTGACGTTCTCACCATCGTCGATCTGCACGGCAACCAGGCTGTCGATACCCTCTTCTACGGCGCCCACGATCACACGATCCGCTACAGCGCACAGGCGACGATCGCCGAGCAGGGCAACATCTTCCTGACCACCGGAACGGTGATCCGGGACCAGGAATCGGCGCCGATGATGACCATCGTCGCCGACGAGGTCGGCAATCACGACACCCTCGGCGGCGCCTGCTCGCAGGAATCCAACACCCTGCGCTACGGACACCACACCAAACACCAGCACGCGTGCGTGGAGAACTTCCTGATCGGCGGTGCACGGCACGGTCTGGGCAAACGCGACCTCGTCGGCAACATCAACTTCTTCATGAACGTGCCCGTCGACCCCGACGGATCACTCGGCATCGTCGACGGCCTCTCGGCGCCGGGACGTCGGTTGGCGTTGCGCGCAGAGGTCGACACCCTCGTGTTGGTCAGCAACTGCCCACAGATCAACAACCCGTGCAACGGTTTCGACCCGACCGCGGTGCGTGTGGTGGTGACCCGATGACCGCGTGCGAGATCCTGCGTGCCGGACCGTTCACGACCGTCCAGGACTGGCCCGGTCGCGCCGGCTACTGGAAGGTCGGGGTGCCGCCGTCGGGGCCGATGGACGATCTGTCGTTCCGGCTTGCCAATCAAGCGGTCGGCAACCCCGACTCGGCTGCAGGCCTCGAAGCCACGATGGCCGGCCCCCGACTGCGCTTCGACGAACCCACCGTCGTCGCCGTCACCGGTGCACCGGCGAGTATCTCCATCGACGGAACACCTGCTGCACAATGGGTTCCACTGCATCTTCAGGCCGGCCAGGTCCTCGACATCGGGACCGTCGGGGCGGTCGGTTTGCGCGTGTACGTCGCAGTTGCCGGCGGCATCGACGTCGAGGAGTATCTCGGCAGTCGATCCACCTTCACCATGGGACGATTCGGAGGCAAGGACGGACGGACCCTCGCCGACGGCGATACCCTCCCGATCGGGCCCGCCGGATCGGGTCCGATCACCCGGATTCTCACCGACGAGATCCCGGCGCTGACCAATTCGTGGGAACTCGCGGTGACCGTCGGTCCGCACTCGGCGCCGGAGTTCTTCACCGCCGCCGACATCGACGACCTGATGTCGACCGGCTACGAGGTGCATTTCAATTCCGACCGCACGGGCATCCGTCTGATCGGTCCCCAACCGCGGTGGGCGCGCAGTGACGGCGGCGAAGCCGGCCTGCACCCGTCCAACATCCACGACAACGCGTATTCGGTGGGCGCACTGGACTTCACCGGGGACACCCCGATCCTGCTCGGGCCCGACGGCCCGTCGCTGGGCGGGTTCGTCTGCCCGGTCACCGTTGTCGCCGCCGAACGATGGAAGCTCGGGCAACTCAAGCCCGGCGACACGGTGCGCTTCGTGGCGGTGCGCTCGAGGGCGGCGGCGTCTCCGTCGACGCTGGGCCGCGACCGCCGCGCGAGTTTCCCGCACGTGCTGTCCACCGGCGGCGACGCCGACCACGGCATCCTCGGGCGCACGACCACCGCCGACGGCACCACCGAGGTGACCCACCGGCGCAGCGGCGACGACAACATCCTCGTCGAATACGGGGACATGCGACTGGATCTGGAGCTGCGAGCACGCGTGCATGCGCTGAGTGAACGTATCGCCGCCGAACAGCCGCGTGGGCTCATCGACCTCACCCCGGGCATTCGTTCGCTGCAGGTCAAGGCCGACCCGGACGTCTGGTCACAGACCTCGATGTTGCAGTGGCTGAGCGAATGCGAGGCACAGCTCCCGTCCGCCGACGACCTCGTTGTTCCGAGTCGGGTGGTGGATCTGCCGCTGTCGTGGGACGATCCGGCGACCCGCGAGGCCATCGAGCGGTACATGCTCGGCGTGCGGTCGGATGCGCCGTGGTGCCCGTGGAACATCGAGTTCATCCGACGGATGAACGGGCTCGACTCGGTCGACGACGTCCACCGCATCGTCTTCGACGCCGAGTACCTGGTGCTCGGTCTCGGCGACGTGTATCTCGGTGCACCCGTGGCGGTTCCGCTGGATCCCCGTCACCGGCTGGTGACCACCAAATACAATCCGGCGCGTACCTGGACCCCGGAGAACGCCGTCGGCATCGGTGGCGCCTACCTGTGCATCTACGGGATGGAGGGCCCCGGCGGCTACCAGTTCGTCGGCCGCACCACCCAGGTGTGGAACCACCGCCACCCGCAGACCGCACCCGGCTTCGACCCGGAGCACCCGTGGCTGCTGCGCTTCTTCGACCGCATCCGCTGGTATCCGGTGAGCGCCGAGGAACTCCTCGACATGCGCGCCGACGTCGCCGCGGGCCGCGGCGACTCCGTCCGCATCACTGACGGTATGTTCTCGTTGTCGGCACACCAACAGTTCCTCGACGCGCACGCCGACGAGATCGACGCCACCCGCGGGGCGATGGAGAGTGCGCGCGCCGAGGAACGCGAACGCTGGTCGCAGGGAGGGGAATTCGCCGCATGACACGCATCGATGATCTCTACGCACGTATCGCCGAGGCCGACCGGCCGGAGGTCTTCATCACGCTGCGACCGCACACGCAGGTCGCCGCCGAGTACGCCGAGTCTCTCGCCGCGGGCGGGCCGCTGGCCGGAATGGTGCTGGCGGTCAAGGACAACGTCGACGTCGCCGGTGTGCCGACGACCGCGGCGTGTCCCGGTTACGCCTACACCCCCGACACCGATGCCCCGGCGGTCGCCGCCTTGCGCGCGGCGGGCGCGGTCGTGATCGGCAAGACCAACCTCGACCAGTTCGCGACCGGACTGGTCGGCACGCGCAGTCCTCATGGGGCGGTGCGGGATTCGCGTCGGCCCGACCGGATCTCCGGTGGGTCGAGTTCTGGGTCGGCGGTCGCGGTGGCGTTGGGTTTCGCCGACATCGCCATCGGCACGGACACAGCCGGCTCGGGCCGGGTTCCCGCGGCGCTCCAGGGCATCGTCGGGGTCAAGCCGACCCTCGGGGTGGTGTCCACGACCGGTGTGGTGCCGGCTTGCGCCGATCATGACGTCGTCACGATCTTTGCTGCTGACCTCGACACCGCCGACCGTGCCATGGCGGCCATGGCCGACGCGCGCGGCCCCCGACCTTTCGACGGACACGTCGCCTTCGCCGCCCCCGAGACACCGGTACTCGCCGTCCCGGAGCAACTTCCCGAACTCGACTCCGCGTGGCGGGCAGCCTTCGCCGAAGCGGTCACACGCGCCGAGGACTCCGGCTTTCGGGTGAAGACCATCGATCTGTCGGCTTTCCTCGCCGCCGCCACGCTGCTCTACGACGACGCACTCGTCGCCCAGCGATACGACGCGGTGGGTGAATTCCTCACCGGACTCGCCGATCCGGTGGCTGCGGGCGTCGATCCGACGGTCGCCGCGATCATCACCGGTGCCGGTCGGTTCAGCGCCGTCGACCTGCTGCGGGCACACCGGCGATTGGCCGAGCTGCGCGAGCGGGCGATGCGCGAGTGGGGTGACTCCGACGCGCTGATGGTGCCGACGGCACCGCTCCACCCCCGGATCGACGAGGTGGCCGCTGATCCGATCGGCGTCAACTCGAGGATGGGCTCCTACACCAATTTCTGCAACCTCCTCGACCTGTGCGCGGTCGCCGTGCCCGCCGGTACGGTCACCGAGCCTGACGGCAGCACAGCACAATTCGGGATCACGCTGTTGGGCAAAGCGCATCACGATGCGGCGATCATGGATCTCGCCCGCCGGTACTGTGGTGACCGCGTGCCGCGTGCGGCGTGGCCGGAATCGCATACCGCCGGAGTGGAATTGGCGGTTTTCGGGGCGCACATGCGGGGCGGTCCGCTGACCCACGAGTTGTCCGGGCGTGGTGCCCGGTGGGCGGGGGAGGTACGCACCGCATCGAACTATCGGCTGGTGAAGCTCGACACCGTACCTCCCAAACCGGGTCTCATCCGAGACCCGGAGTGCGGCAAACCGATTCACGGAGAGCGATGGGTCCTCTCGCCCTCCGCCCTCGGCGAGTTCCTCGCCGCCCTACCTGAACCGATGATGCTGGGTCGGGTCGAGCTGTCCGACGGTCGATGGGTCGTCGGATTCGGCTGCGCGGCCGACGCGGGAGCCGAGGGGGAGAGGCTCGGTCGGGATCGGTGGTGACGTTCCCAACGATGGTCGAGACCTCTTGTTCCCGGAAACAGCACCGTAGCAAGCGGTCTCGAGGCTCGGCGCACGCGCCTCGCACCTCGACCATCGATGAGGAAACGACCCGTCATTGCGGGTGGCGGCGGCTTCTGTCCGATGGTCGAGGCCTCGAGACCCTTTGTGCCGATGGTTATCCGGTGCCCGGCGCCCATCAAAAGTCACCCGATCGCGCCCGCACGCCACCCGTCGACGATGGCCGAGATGGCGAGGACGGGGTCGGCGCCGTCGGGAAACAAACCGGCGAGGAGAAGTAGTGACGCGCCGTGTACCTGCGCCCACAACGACGCGGTGACCGTCGTCGGATCGACCGGCCGGAACGCGCCCGAGTCGATGGCCGCGGCCACCGCCTCGTGCAGTGGAGCGAAGGCGTCGGCGCCGGCCGTGATGGTCTCCTCGGTCGCCTCGATACCGAGTGCGCTCAGGCCGAACATCAGCTCGTAGAGTCGTGGGTTGACCAAAGCCCAGCTGACGTAAGCGGTTCCGAGTGCGGTGACATGCTCGATCGGCTCCTCGGTACCCGCCTCGCGTTGCGCCGCGGTGAAGTCACGCAGCGCGCGTACCAGCACCGCTCGGGTGAGATCGTCCTTGCTGCCGAAGAGTGAATACACCGCGGTGGTCGACGTCGACGCCGCCCGCGCGACCGATCGCACCGAGAGCGTCCCGAGACCGTCCGTCTCGACGATCGCGGTGGCCTCGTCGACGAGACGCGCGCGGAGTTCATCGTCGTGGATCTTGGGTCTTGCCATACCCGCAATCGTTCCATAACATCGTTTCGTAACAACGTTACAAAACGAGGAGTCGTCATGGCCGCACGCGAGGCTCGACGAATGACCAACAAGACGCCGCCCGAGGGCACGACGCTGTTCCTCATCGGCATGAGCATGCCGCGGCTTCGGCATCCCGGGGCGTGGCTTGCCGTCTTCCTCGCCATGCCACGAATGTTGATGTACCTCAAGCGAAACCCCGAGGCGGGACTGTTGTCGGGCAAGCTGTACGTGGGGGTGTCGATCATGGTTGTGTCGTACTGGCGAAGTGCGGAGGACATTCGCCGGTTCGCCGCCGACGCCCAGGCGCCACATCTGCCGGCGTGGCGATGGTTCAACAAGCGCTTCGCCGACCGCAATGCCGTCGGCATCTGGCACGAGACCTACGTGATCGGTGAACACGAGACGATCACCAGTGGGATATCGCCGTGGGGTCTGGCCGAAGCGGTGGGTGCTGTGCCGGTGGGTCCGGGAACCAAGACCGCCGCGCAGCGCAGTCGGCACAACGTGGCCGAGATGTCGCACTCGGTCTGAGCCCTCCGGAATCCGCTTGCCGTGTTGTCGAAACTGCACGTTATAGCCTGATGATGAATTGGATGCGCAGCTCGGGTTAGCCGTGGTTTACTGTCTCAGCTTCTCTTCAGGAACCAGGAGTTGGACACCATGGCCGATGTGCTGACCCGCCGCGAAACCGCGCGCCCAGAACGTATTTCCCCGCCGAGCCCGCGGCCACCACGCCACCGGCGCTTCGGGGTTGCGGTGGTCGCGCTGCTGTCGGTGCTGGCCATCGGACTCGGTGTGAGCATGGGGGAGGGGCAGGCACGAGCGGCCAGCACTCAAGACATCATCAGCGGATTGAATGCGATGAAATCCCTCAATCCGGCGACGGGTATCGGGAACGTCGTCGCAGTGCTGATCAACAACAAGGGATCGCAGGTGGCGCTCGAGCAGTGGCGCATTCAGGCCTGTGGGTCCGGCGCCTCGAGTGGCGGCGCCGATTGTTCGGGATCAACGGGGACGGGCATCGCCATCGTGATGCCGGGTCGGTTCGAGCTCACGCCGGATGCCATCTACAAGGGTGCTCAATCGATCGCCAACGATCAGGCCATCAAGACGATCCTTGGCTGGTTCGGTATCGACAGTTCCCTTCCTGACGCCGCCACCCCTCTCGGAAATGCCACCGTGATCGGTGACGGTTTCCAGTTCGCGATGGCCTCCACCGGCGGTAAGGCGACGGCGATCTCGTATCTACCGGTGAGTCTTGCGACAGCCGGCGCCAGTGGCGGGCGAACCGCTTACGCGTTCGCGCTCGTCGGTATCGCCAATGCGTGGACCACCGACGACATCCCGATCGTGATTCTCTCGAAGCCGACCGGGTTGACGATCCCCGGCATCAAGACCGTCGGCTGCTACGGCGGACTCACCGCTGCGTATGCCGAGGGCGTCGGTGCATGCGCAAATGCGTTGGGTACCTTTGACTTCCGGTTCAATCAGTTGGACGCAGCGGGCAAGTCGCTGACCGTCCCGCAGGTGCAGTTCGCGCTGACCGATCCGTCGGCGGTGCTGACCGACCCTTCCGGTGTCTTCAGCAAGGTGATCACCGATATCTTCGCCGGCAAGACACCGACCCTCAGCAAGGACTTCACCCGCCTGTCCCTCGGCGGCGATTCGCTGCTGGCGCTGACGAGTGACTACGGACTGTCGGCGCCGATCACCGTGAACTGGCTCGGGTCGACGATCACGATCTACCCGACCGCGACCGTCAACGGCGCAACCCGCCCGGACATGCTTGCGCTGCCGCAGATCGTGACCGGTGATCTCGACACCTCCCAGATCATCCCGATCATCACGATCCCGCAGATCACCTTCCCGTTCGGGCTGGCGCCGCTCGGGCCGTATGTGAGCAGCACACCTGCGCTGACGACGACGTCGGCCCGGACGTTGGCCGCGACGAAGACCACCACCTCACGCGCCGCGCAGAGCGCCGTCGCCGATGACGAGACCGGCACCACGTCGTCGAGCTCGAACGCAACGACGTCGAGCACCACACCGAGCACGACGACGTCGAGCAGCACAACCACGCCGAGTTCGTCGTCGAGCACCAGCCGGTCGTCACAGTCGAGCACCTCGTCGGAGACGCGAACCAGCGCGCCGTCGGCGGCCCCGACCTCGTCGGCGGGCACGGACACCGGTACCGACTCCGGCGGCACGCAGAGCTCCGGCGGCGTCCCGGCGGTCAGCCCGGCCAACTGAGGGTTCTCCTCGTCGGTGGGAGCACCACCGCGCATGTCGCCGATGCACCACGCCCGGTTCGTTACAGTGGATGGCAACTCGCCGACAAGGAGACTCCGACGTGATGGCCATCGATCCGAACAAGAGCAAAGCCGTCGGTCAGGTGGTGCGGCAGCATCCGATGATGAGTCTGGTCGCCGTGTCCCCGGCCATCGCGATCTTCGTGCTGCTCTGGGTGTTTGGCATCGAATGGCTGGCCATCGTCTTCGCCGTCGCGGCGATCGGTGGTGGCTACTACCTGCTGACCCGGCAGAAGTAGGCCTGGTCGATGTCAGCGGGGGAGATCGTGCGCAGTCCCCGACGGGAGCGCTGATCGTGGCGTCCACCCGCGTCGACAGCTGGATCTGGGCAGTGCGTCTGACCAAGACCCGATCGGCAGCCGGTGCCGCCTGCCGCGGCGGTCATGTGCGCGTCAACGACGTCACGGCCAAACCCGCTCAGCAGGTCACCGTCGGCGACCGCGTGCAGGTGCGCCTGGCCGGGCGTGAACGCATCGTCGAGGTCACCAAGCTGATCAGCAAGCGGGTGTCGGCGCCGGCAGCGGCCGAGTGCTACATCGACCACAGCCCGCCACCGCCACCGCGCGAGATCCTGGCCAGCCAGCCGCGCCGCGATCGCGGGGCGGGTCGTCCCACCAAGCGAGAGCGGCGCGATCTCGACAAATTCCGCGGTGGCGCAGGCTTTCTCGGGCTGGCCGCGGTACTCGCGGTGCTCCTCGTCCTCCTGGGTGCGTGTTCGTCGGACTCCGACGACTCCTCCGCGCCGACCCGCAACACCCCGGAGGCACCGGGGCCGGCCGGCGGTGGACCGTACTTCGGGGAGTGTGGGGGCGTCACCACCGACGAGGTCGGCAAGATCACCAACTTCGGCGGCCTGTCCCTCGTCGTCGACAATCCGTCTGTGTGCGAATGGAGTTCGGGTCCCAGTCGCACCGGCGCGGTGGCGTCGTTCAACTGGTACCGGGGCTCGCCGATCGGTCGTGAACGGGCCACCGAACAACTGTCCCGGGAATCGACCAAGGACATCGACATCAACGGGCACAAGGGTTTCATCGCCTCCGACCCGGGCATCTGCGAGATCGGTATCCAGTTCGGCGCCGACTTCTTCGAATGGTCGGTCAGCTCCGGGACCGGCGTCGCGGGCACCACGCCGACCGACCCCGACGCGATCTGCACCGCCGCGCGTCAGCTGTCGACGATGTCGATCGAGCGTGCGAAATGAAGCGCCGCAACCGACTTCGCGCCATGCTGGTCCTGCTGATCGTGACGGTGGTGGCCGTCGTCGCCGCCGGATGCTCACGATCGGTGGACGGAACGCCGTTGTCGGTGCAGCAGGCCAACTCCCAGGGCGGAGACCAGTCCGGCAATGTCGACACCGATCAATACGATCAGCTCACCCTCGAATGCCAGATCCTGCGCACCGACCAAATCGCCAAGGCGGTCGGCGGTACGGGCGCCGAGGCCATCTTCTTCGGGGCGAACTGCCGGTGGTACGTCGACGGCCCGGTGGCGGCGTACGTGACCTTCAACTGGTTCGAATGGGGCACCGTCAACGTCGAGAAGGACACCGCGAAGAAGCTCGGCTACACCACCAACAACGTCAAGGTCGCCAGTCAGGCCGCCTTCACCTCGACCGATCCGCGCCGCCCCGCGGTCTGCGGGGTGACCACGCGGGCGCCGAGTCGGGGCATCTACTCGTTCTGGGTCGAGCCGGTGGGCGGCTCGGCCGCTGCGGACCCGTGCGCCGCGCCGACGAAACTGATGGAACTGGTGCTCAGCGGCGGTCAGTGAACGCTGCGCGCGTCACCGACACCGTTGCTGCGACCCGTAATCCGTCCGGGCTGTCGTCGTCTGCGGGCACCATCATCCACACCAGTAGCTGGTTGGGTTCGCGTATGCGGCGCAGTGTGATCGGCGTGCCCGGCACGATCGGGCGCAGATATTCGATGACCACCCGGTGCGGACCGTCGATGAGATCGGGGTGCTCGCCGAGCTCGTCCTCGATCGCCTCGAGGTAGGCGGCGTTGTTGAGGTGCTTGAACGGATCGAAATCCGTGCTGCGCAACACATGTGGACGGTCGGGCACATCGAGCATCTCCGCGGCGGGCGCGGTCTCGGGATTCATCGACTTCCACCGCAGGCGGTGTTCGTCGGTCATCGACGAGAGCATCTCGAAGGCATTGTCCGACAGTCGTGACGGCATCCCGAGATCGTTGACGTTGATCCAGAACGCCTCGGTCTCGATGAGACCGGCCGGGCGGGGATCGGGATTGAAGCGATTCGTCTCGTGGTCGGCGGTCAGACGCACCCGCATGTTGGTCCACCGGGTGGACAGGGCACCGCACCAGCGCTGCGCGGTGATCGACGCGGGCCAGGAGAACGGGACGATGACATCGATGATGGTGCGACGCACGATCCAGAACGGATCGGTGTCGCCGAAGTCGGTGGCCTCGATGTTGTCGTTGGCGACGTCCTGTAGGTACCGCGCGACGGCGTCGAGCCGTACCCGCATCTGTTGGTCCACGTCGCCGGTGCGGACCCGATACCCGGCCTCGAAGTACCGCGCTCCGGTCTTACGATCGGGGAGTGGGGTCGTCGTGGCGGGATCGCCTGGGACCTGTCCGGATGCGTCGGGCCGGGCGGCTGTGCTCACTCGAAGTCCTCGTGTCTCGTCCGCTGTGTCAGAGTTAAGATACAGTGAACCGCTAAACTAGAACACGTTCTAGATGGAGAGAAGCAGGGAAACCCCAGATGGCGCATGTGATCACTCGACCGTGTTGCAACGACGCTTCGTGCGTGGCCGTGTGTCCGGTGAACTGCATCCACCCGACGCCGGACGAGCCCGAGTTCTTCACCGCCGAGATGCTGTTCATCGATCCGGAGACCTGCATCGACTGCGGCGCCTGCATTGACGAGTGCCCCGTCGAGGCCATCATTCCCGACGATCAGCTCGAGGAGAAGGACGAGCCCTACCTGCAGATCAACGCCGACTACTACAACGACCACGACGTCGAGGGCGGTCTCGTGCCGCCGAAGAAGGCGCCGCAACTCCCGGACGGACCGCTGCACGTCGCGATCGTCGGCGCCGGGCCCGCCGCGTTCTACGCCGCCGAGGACCTCGTCCGTCGACCCCAGATCGCGGTCGACATGTTCGACCGGCTGCCCACGCCCTACGGCCTGGTGCGTGCGGGGGTGGCCCCCGACCACGCCGCCACCAAGGGCGTCGAATCGGGCTTCGCCTCGACCGCGGCCAAGAAGAACTTCACCTATCACCTTGACGTCGAGGTCGGCAAACACATCAGCCACGACGAACTCGCCCAGCGCTACCACGCGGTCATCTACGCCGTCGGTGCACCGACCGATCGGCGTCTGGGCATCGACGGCGAGGACCTGCCGAACTCCTTGCCCGCCACCGAGTTCGTCGCCTGGTACAACGGTCACCCCGACTACGCGGATCTCGCCGTGGACCTCTCGGCGCAGCGCGCGGTGGTCGTCGGCAACGGCAACGTCGCGCTCGACGTCGCGCGCATCCTCGTCACCGACCCCGACGACCTGGCCCGTACCGACATCGCCGACCACGCGCTCGCCGCCCTACGGGACTCGCAGATCACCGAGGTGGTGCTGCTCGGACGGCGTGGCGTCGCCCAGGCCGCCTACACCAACAGCGAATTCCTCGCGCTCGGCGACGTCGACGGGGTCGACGTCATCGTCGATCCCGAGGAGCTGCTCCTCGACTCGGCCACGCAGGAGGCACTCGACGACGGGACGCTCGATTCGACGATCGCCACCAAGATCCGGCTGGCCCGCGAGTTCTCCGAGCGTCCGACAACCGCGGGCAACCGTCGCATCGTCTTCCGGTTCATGGCGTCACCGCTGTCGATCAACGGTTCCGGTGACGAGGCAACCCGCGGCGTGCAGTCGGTGACCTGCGTGCGCAACGTATACGCCGACGCCACCGGTGCCAGCGTCGCCATCACCCCCACCGAGGACAACTTCGACATCGACGCCGGACTGGTGCTGCGGGCGATCGGATACCGCGGCGTACCGATCACCGACCTGCCCTTCGACGAAGGCCACGGCGTCGTCCCCAACACCGCGGGCCGGGTGACCGCGGGCGTCGACGGTGAGGTGATCCCCGGCCTCTACGTCGCCGGGTGGATCAAGCGCGGGGCGACGGGAGGGATCGGCCGCAACCGCCTGTGCGGTCAGGAGACCGCCGAGTCGGTCATCGCCGACTTCGTCGCCGGCACCCTGCCCGAGCCGACGGCGTCGCGGGACGACGTCGCCGACCTGGTCGCCGACCGCGGAGCGCATCGCATCGATCTGGCCGGGTGGAAACGCATCGACCTGGCCGAACGCGGTGCCGGCAAGACCACAGGCCGCCGGCGTGTGAAGCTTGTCGATATCCGTGAATTGGAAAAAGCCGCCGAGGCCGAACCGGCCTGAGGTCCTGGTGCCCGCCGACCGGTGGGCGCCTCGCCGGCAATCGGGTCACACGAGAAGAACGGGGTACACGACGTGCGCGTCGCACTGCTCTCCTACCGGAGCAAACCGCATTGCGGGGGACAAGGGGTTTACGTCCGGCATCTGAGCCGCGAACTCGCGTTACTCGGACATGAGGTCGAGATCTTCTCCGGCCAGCCGTATCCCGACCTCGACCAGGCCGCGCTCGACGCCGGAGTGCGTCTGACCAAGGTGCCCAGCCTCGGCCTGTACGACGAACCCGACCCGTTCCGCACGCCGCGGCCGGGTGAATACCGGGACTGGATCGACGCACTCGAGGTGGGGTCGATGTGGACGGCCAGTTTCGGTGAACCACTGACCTTCAGCCTGCGGGTGGCCCGGCTGCTCGCCGACCGCCGCGACGACTTCGACATCGTGCACGACAACCAGTGCCTCGGCTACGGCCTGCTGCAGATCCAGAAGGCCGGATTCCCGCTGATCGCCACGATCCATCACCCCATCACCCGCGACCGCACGCTCGCGGTCAAGGCCGCCAAGGGGTGGCGCAAGATCACCGCGTGGCGCTGGCATTCGTTCCTGCGCATGCAGGGACGGGTGTCGCGACGCATCCCGGAACTGTTGACCGTCTCGCGCAGCAGCGAGGTCGACATCCGCAAGGCCTTCGACATCCCGTCGGGTCGCATCACGACCATCCCGCTCGGCGTCGACACCGATGTCTTCCGACCGGCCGGACAGCGAATCCCGGGCCGCGTGGTGTCCATCGCGAGCGCCGACGCCCCGCTCAAGGGAGTGTCGTATCTGCTCGAGGCCATCGCCAAACTCGCCGCCGAACGTGACGTGACGCTGACCCTGGTGTCGAAACTCGACCCCGAGGGGCCTTCGGCGAAGCTCATTGAGGACCTCGCGATCGGCGACCGGGTCGAGGTCGTCTCCGGGCTCACCGACGAGGAGATGGCGCAGCTGCTCGCGTCGGCCGAAGTCGCTTGCGTGCCCTCGCTCTACGAAGGATTCTCGCTGCCCGCGGTCGAGGCCATGAGCTGCGGCACCCCGCTGGTCGCCACCCGCGCCGGTGCCATCCCGGAGGTCGTCGGCACCGACGGCAGCGCGGCCCGCCTGGTGCCGCCCCGGGATTCGGGCAAGCTCGCCCAGGAGATCGGGCGGCTGCTCGACGACGCCGACCTCCGCGCCGCGATGGGCGCCGCGGGGCGCGCCCGCGTCGAGGAACGCTACAGCTGGGCGGCCGTGGCCGCGAAGACCGCCGAGCACTATCAGACGGTGCTGGACAGACCAGGGCTCGACAGAACAGGGCTCGACAGAACAGGGCTCGACCGGGTGAACACAAAGGAGACGAGTGCGTGCTGACAGTTGATTTCGACCGGCTGGGTGTGGGTCCGCAGACCAAGGCGATCGACATCGGGGCCGGGCAGGGCAGGCATTCGTTCGAGATGTTCCGACGCGGCGCCGACGTGATCGCCTTCGATCAGTCCGAGTCCGACATGGCCGATGTGGCCGAGATGTTCGACGCGATGATGGCCGAGGGGCACGTACCCGCCGAGGCGAAGGCCCGCGCCGAGGTCGGTGACGCGCTCCGACTTCCCTACGCCGACAACAGCTTCGACGTCGTGTTGATGTCGGAGATCCTCGAGCACATACCGACCGACGAAGGTGCCATCGCCGAGATGGTGCGGGTGCTGCGGCCCGGCGGCGTCGCCGCGGTGACCGTGCCGCGATACTGGCCGGAAAAGGTGTGTTGGGCGCTGTCGGACGCGTACCACGAGGTCGAGGGCGGTCACGTTCGTATCTACAAGGCCTCCGAACTGGCCGGCAAGCTCGAGGCCGCCGGCCTCGAGGTCACCGGCACCGACCACGCCCACGCCCTGCACGCGCCGTACTGGTGGCTCAAGTGCGCGGTCGGCGTCGAGAACAATGACAACCTGCTGGTCAAGGGCTACCACCAACTGTTGGTGTGGGACATGATGAGCAAGCCGTGGCTGACGCGGGTCGGCGAGCAGGTGTTGAACCCGGTCATCGGTAAGTCGGTCGCCCTGTATCTGCGCAAGCCGGAATGAGTCGGGCCACACCGGCGATCGCCGGTGTGCTGACGGCCGAGCAGGTCACCGCGACCGGGGCGGCCATCGTCGGCATGCAGGAGGACTCCGGCGCGCTGCCGTGGTTCCCCGGCGGACAGACCGATCCCTGGGATCACATCGAGTCGGCGATGGCGTTGAGCGTCACCGGCTTCCTGGCCGAGGCCGAGGCGGCCTACGACTGGTCACGGCGTCATCAACGGCCCGACGGATCGTGGCCGATCCGGACGGTGCGCGGGACGGTGACCGACCACGGTATCGATTCCAACTTCTGCGCCTACATCGCGGTCGGCGTCTGGCATCACTACATGATCACCGGCGACACCGCGTTCCTCGATCGGATGTGGCCGACGGTGTGGTCGGCGATCGACCTCGTCTGTCGCTTCCAGCGGCCCGACGGCGCCTTCCGGTGGGGCGGTGACCACCGCACGCACGCGATGTTCGACGAAGCCCTCGTCACCGGCAACGCGAGCATCCACCACGCCCTCGACTGCGCGATCAGGATCGCCGCGGAGATCGACCAGCCCGACGACGAGTGGGTGCGTGCGTTCGAGGCGCTCGGGGAGGCATTCCGCGAGCGGATCGAGGTCTTCGAGGACCCGTCGGAGCATTCGATGGACTGGTATTACCCGGTGCTCGGCGGTGCACTGCGCGGACGAGCCGGCCAAGAACTCATCGCTCGGCGGTGGGACGAGTTCGTGGTGCCCGGCAAGGGTGTGCGCTGCGTCGACCACCGGCCGTGGGTGACCGGGGCCGAGACCTCGGAGCTGGCCCTGGCCCTCGACGCGCTCGGCGACACCGCCGACGCCGTCGAACTGATCGCCTCGATCCAGCACCTGCGCGATCCCGACGGCTCGTACTGGACCGGCCTGGTCTTCGCCGACGGGAAACGCTGGCCGGTCGAGAAGAGTTGCTGGACCTCGGCGGCCGTGATCCTCGCCGCCGACGCGGTCAGCCGGGCGTCGGCGGCCAACGGGATCTTCCGCGACGTCGGCAGCTGGATGGCCGCTCGACGCTGAGGCGGTTCGCCCCCGAGGGGGTTGGCCCAGAGGCGTTTGCCCGGAGGGGTCCGCCCTGAGCGGACTGCCGCCTTCTCTCGAATGCGCTCTCGCCGCCGCCCCACGTCGGCGACGAGAGCGCATCCCCCGACACTCGACCCGGTGGTCGTGACACCGACCGGGGAGTGCCCTCAGTCAAATGGATTGCGCTGGGTCCATGCCACCCGCAGACCGGATATCGCCCGAAAACCGCTGGTAGAGTCATCGCACGAATATTCCGGACCGGAAAACCGGCACCGGATCGGCGGGCGTGACCAAACTCTGATTTGTCCTGTGCGTACCTGGTTCGTAGATTCGCAGGGAACCCGAGACCGGGGGAGGGGGAAGCACCAATGACGACGCGTCTGTCGGACGCATCCGCGGTCGACGGCCCCGGACGCTTCGGTTCCCAACTGCACGCGTTGTTCACCGCGGCCGGATCGCCGACACTGGCCGCGACCATCGCGGGCGCTGCCCGCATCGCCCCCGGGCGTGGTGAGGTGTCGGTGCAGCGCCTCTCGGACTGGCGTCGCGGACGTCACCTCCCGGCCCGGTTCGAGACCCTCGAACCCGTCCTCGCGTGGCTCATCCTGCAAGCGCAGTCGCGGGGTGCCGACACACCGTCGCTGAGTGACTGGCGACGCTGGTGGTCGGCGGCCAATGGCACCCGCACCCGTGACGCGGGTCCGTCGAAGCGGCGCACCGCCGAGCCGATCCCGACGCTCGCCTGCCCGTACCCCGGCCTCGGGGTGATGACCGCCGACGACCGCGACGTCTTCTTCGGCCGCGACCGCGTCCTCGACGAACTCGCGGCACTCATCGGTGCCGCCGACCGCGACCGCGAGCTCTCGCCGGCGATGGTGCTCGTCACCGGCGTCTCGGGGGCGGGCAAGTCGTCGTTGCTACGCGCGGGCCTCGCCCGGCTCGCCGAACGTCCGGAGAACCGCTGGGAAGTGCGTGCGCGCCCGGCCGTCGCGCTGCTCGACGACGCCGATGGGCAGGGTGCCGAGGGTGCGGGAGGCGACGAGCCCGCCGAACAACCCAACGCCGAAGAATCCAGTACCGATCATCCCGGCGCCGACCCCGACACCGGACTCGATGATCACGCCGCCGCGCCGACGCTGACCGTGCAGGTGGTCGACCAGCTCGAGCAGGTGCTCGTCGGGCAGTCGCGTCGCGCCCCGCGCGTACAGCAGCTGATGGAGGCGTTGGGCGGGCTCGCATCGGAGCCGGGAACCGTGGTCGTGGTCGGGGCCCGCGCCGACATGTACGAGATGGCGTCCACGCTCGAGCCGGTCGCCTCGGCGTGGCAACACCGATCTATCGTGGTGCCGCCGATGACCGACACCGAACTCGAGGAGGTCATCGCCGCGCCCGCACGGGTGTCGGGAATCCGCGTCGACAAGGGCCTCGCCCCGACCATCCTGTCTGATTTGCGCGGCCTGACCGGGCGGCGCGGCCCGGTCGAGGACCGCGCCGGGCAGCTCCCGCTGGTGGCCCACGTGCTGTCGGTGATGTGGGCGACCCGTGCGGGCGCCACGCTCACGGTCAGCGGCTATCACGCGGCGGGTGGGGTCTCCTCGGCCATCGCCGAATCCGCAGAGGCCATGTGGCAGGCCCTGACACCGGCCCACCGCGTCACCGCGCAGCGGCTGCTGCTGTCGCTGATCCACATCTCCGACGGGGTGACCGCGCGCCGGCCGCGCCCACTCGCCGACCTCGTCGCCCTCGGTGACGATCGCGCGGGCACGGTCGCGGTGATCGAAGCGCTGTCGGAGTCACGCCTCGTCACCGTCTCCGACCAGCAGGTCCAGATCATCCACGACGTCGTGCTCAGTGCCTGGCCGCGACTGAGCGAACTCATCGAACGCACCCGTGACAGCGCTCCGGTTCTCGAGCGCGTCACCTCCGATGCCACCGAGTGGGACCGTCAGGGCCGCGACACGTCGTTGCTCTACAACTCGACGCGCTACGAGTGGGCCGCGCAGGTGGCCGACGACCCGGTGCTCGGCTCGGTGGCTCGCGACTTCCTCGACACCGGCCGCCACCACATCGACACCCAACGCCGCCGCCGGCGATGGGCGATCGCCGCGGTCTCGCTGCTCGCGGTGATCTCGGTGGTCGCCGCGGGGGTGGCCATCTTCTCCAACGTCGCGCTGGCACGCGAGAGTGACAATGCGCGGTTCTCGGCGCTGCTGTCGTCGGCGGGGCGGCTGGCCCAGACCGATCCGGGCCTCGCCGCCCAACTCGCGGTGGGCGCGTGGCGCATCCACCCCGACAACCCGCTGGCGCGGATGCGGGTGCTGCAGACCCAACAGCTTCCGCTGCCGATCTCGGCGCGACAGGGCCACCAGGGGTCGGTGTACGACCTGGGCCTGACCTCCGGCGGCGCCGGTGGCACGGGTTCGGGGGGCAGATTGCTCGCGACGGCCAGTTACGACCGCTCGGTACGCCTTTGGCGGGCCGACAACCCCCGCGACATCGTGGCAGCCGGTCCGGCCCTGCGCGGGTACGGTTCCTTTGTCACCTCGGTCGATTTCCGGCCCGGCTCGCCGACCCTGGCCTCGGCCGACGGAGAGGGCAAGATCGCGGTGTGGGACATCGCCGACGTCACCCACCCGGTGCGGACTCAGACGTTGCAGTCGCCGTACGGCACCGGGACGTCGTACATCCTGCGCTACAACCGCACCGGCCGGGTGCTCGCGACCACCCATGACAATGGGGTCGTCACCTTGTGGGACACCACCGCACCCGGCGGGTATCGCGCGGTGTCGGCGATCCGTGATCACACCGGTCCGGTCCGCACGGTTGCGCTGTCGCCGACCCGACCGGTGCTCGTCGCCGGTTCCGACGACGGCACCATCAGTCTCTCCGACATCGCCGATCCGGCTGCGCCGGTGCATCTCTCGGACCTGCGGGACGGTATCGACAGTGGGTGGCATTCGGTGGCGATCTCCCCCGACGGCACGCTACTGGCGGCCGGCCGGGACGACGGGACGGTCGCGGTGTGGAACATCGCCGATCCGCGCTCGCCGATCGCGTTGGGTCGCGTTCGGGCGCACGGCGCGGCGATCTGGTCGGTCGGATTCTCCGCGGATGGGCGGTCGTTGATCTCGGCCGGTCTCGACGGGTTCGCACGCCGTTGGGACGTCGGCACCGACGGGACATCGGCGTCGGCCGATCTGCTCACCGAACTCGGCGTGCCGATGCGGACCTCCGGCGGCGCGTTCTTCACCGCCCGCGAGATCGCGCCACAGGTCGTCCTCACCGCCGGTGGCGCAGGGACGATCCAGGCCTGGGCCATCCCGGCCTCACCGCAGCCCGCGCACTCGCTGCCCATCACCCAGACCTCGGTCAGCCCCGACGGAACGACCTTGGCCACCAGCGCCGCCGACCAGACGATCGCGCTGTGGAACCTGCCGCGCGGGCGGGCGCCGACAGAGCTGTCCCGCATCTCCGCGCAACCGCGACCCAGTGGTGGGTATGTGACCGCGTTCAACCGGACGGGCACCATTCTCGCCAGCGCGTTCACCGGCGGTGGTGAGGTGGATCTCTACGACATCTCCGATCGCCGGGCGCCGCGTCGTCTGGTGACGCTGCCGGTGCAGACCCGGCACACCTTCCCGCTGGCCTTCGACCCGACGAGGGATCTGCTGGTCACCGGCAGCAGCGACAACTCGGTCCAGCTGTGGGACGTCGCCGACCCGCATGCGCCACGGATGCTCGGACAGCCGTTCGCCACGGCGGACGGCTTCATCGAGGACGTCCAATTCGGTCCCGACGGTGGTGACCTCGTCGTCGCCGATGCCGCACATCGCATCACCCGGTGGGACATCGACGACCCGCGCAATCCCCTCCTGGCACAACAGATGACCTCGCACACGAGTGCGGTCAATGCGGCGGTGTTCAGTCCGGACGGGCGGTTCATCTACGGCGGCGCCGACGACCAGACCATCTCGGTGACCGCGGTCGGTTCCGAATCGGCTGCGCGCGTGCGTGTTCCGGCCGGGGTTCGGGTGACGTCGCTGTCGGTCTCGGCCGACGGCACAACCCTGGTGGTCGGCGCCGACCTGAGCGTGCAGCTCTGGGACATCTCGAAACCCGATGCGCCCAAACCGATCGCACGCGACGAGTCGATCACCGCAGAGTCCGTATACGTCCGCGAACCGATGATCGCTCCCAACGACGTCATCTACGCCGGTGGCCGTTCCGATCTGCAGTGGTGGACGATCGACGCCGGAGCCGTGGCGAGCCGCGTCTGCGCGGCCGACAATCACATCGATCGCGGCACGTGGGACGAGTTCGCCGAGGGGGTCCGGTACCCCGACATCTGCCCCGGCTGAGGCATGACGGGAACTCGGATAAAACGAGAACTTGTTCTAGACAGGTGTCCAGGCCTGTGTCTAAGGTGAGGGCATGGATTTCGGGATCGTTCAGTTCACCAGCGACCGCGGACTGACGCCGCAGGTTCTGGCCCCGCTCATCGAAGAGGCCGGGTTCGCGTCGTATTTCGTGCCCGAGCACGGGCACATCCCGACCCGCCGCGATACGGCCCATCCGCGGACCGGTGATTCCTCGCTGCCCGACGATCGCTACATGCGCACCCTCGACCCCTGGACCACGCTGGCCGCGGCCGCGGCGGTCACCGAGCGGATTCGGCTCGCCACGGCGGTCGCGCTACCGGTGCAGTCCGATCCGATCACCCTCGCCAAGACCCTGGCCACCCTCGATCACCTGTCCGGCGGACGGCTGACGCTCGGTGTCGGATTCGGTTGGAACCTCGACGAATTGGCCGATCACAAGGTGCCGCCGAAGCTGCGACGGACAATGTTGCGCGAATACCTCGAGGCGATGCGCGCACTGTGGACCGACGAGGAAGCCGAATACCACGGTGACTTCGTCGATTTCGGGCCCAGCTGGGCATGGCCCAAGCCGCAGGCGCACATCCCCACGCTCGTCGGCGCCGCAGGCAACGAGAAGAACTTCCGATGGATCGCCCGCAGCGCCGACGGCTGGATCACCACGCCGGGCGAAGAGGACATCGAGGGCTCGGTGGGCCTACTGCACCGGATCTGGTCCGACGCCGGCCGTGACGGCGCGCCGGAGATCGTCGTCCTCGACTTCAAGCCGGTCGCCGAGAAGCTGGAGAAGTGGCGCGAGATCGGCGTCACCACGGTCCTCTACGGGCTTCCCGACGACTCGGTGGAGCGTGCCCGCGGCTACCTCGCCAAACTCGCCGGCAAGCTCGGTCTCGCCCCTGCGGTGGTGTGACCCTCCCACGCCGACAGCGCTCGTCCCATCGCCGACAGCGCTCGTCTCGACGCCGACAGCGCCTTTGAGCGCTCCGGCTACGGCGCGGCCGCGAGCCCCGGAATGACGAAGCGCTCCACCTGTCGTCGCACCGACGCCGGGTCGTCGGCGTCGACGGTGGTGCCGGGAACGGTGCCGAGGCTGATGAGAATGCGTGCCACCCACTCCGATACCTCGACGGCGTCGTGATCGGGGTGTACCTGTCCGGTCTCGATCGCCGCATCGACGAATGGTCTCCAGAACAGTGCGAGGTCGGGGACGAGGGCGCTGACGCCCAAGCCTGCGCACGCGGCGAATTCCTCCGGCTCTTCCGTGCGCAGCCGCAGTAGTAACGTCCCGGGGTCGTCGTAGGCGCCGCGGCCGATCCGGACGCCTGCCACGAGTTGCTCGGTGAAGTCCCCAAGGGTTTCGAGTTCGACGCGCGCATCGTTCCAGAACGAATCGGTGAGCCGGACGATCGTCGCCCCGACCATCGACTGCTTGTCGGGGAAGTGTCGGTAGAGCCACGCGCGCGACACCCCGGCGACATCGGCGACCTGCTGCATCGTCGTGGCCCGAATACCCTTGTCGGCGAGCAACTTCTCGGCCGCATCGAGCAGGCGGTCGGCGACGCTCGTGGTCGGGGCGGGTGTCATGGACACCAACTCTAACAACCGGGCTGGACAGTTTCGTGAAAGTGTTCACTCCGAGCTCTTTCGTGCGGTAGACAGATTCAGAGATCTGTCAACTATCCAAAGGGGCTCCCATGCGCGATCTGCCGCGTACCGCCATCATCGGCGCCGGAATCAGCGGTCTGACATCGGGAAAGATGCTCACCGACTACGGCGTCCCGTACACCTGTTTCGAGAGTTCCGATCGGGTCGGCGGCAACTGGGCGTTCGGCAATCCCAACGGGCACTCGAGCGCCTATCGGTCGCTGCACATCGACACGTCCAAACATCAACTCTCGTTCCGGGATTTCCCGATGCCGTCGGAATACCCGGATTTCCCGCACCACACCCAGATCAAGCAGTACCTCGACGACTACACCGACGCCTTCGGGCTGCGCGAGAACATCGAGTTCGGCAATGGCGTGACCCACGCCCGCCGAGTCGACGGCGGCGGGTGGGAGCTGTCGACCCAGCGCGGCGAGACGCGCCGCGTCGACCTGCTGGTGGTGGCCAACGGGCATCACTGGGATCCGCGGTGGCCGGATTTCCCGGGCGAATTCGCCGGCGACGAGATCCACTCCCATTCCTATATCGACCCGCGCACCCCGCTGGACTTCGCCGGCAAACGAATCCTGGTGGTGGGCTTGGGCAACAGTGCCGCCGATATTGCCGTCGAACTGTCGTCCAAGGCGCTCGACACCACGGTCACCATCTCGACCCGGTCGAGTGCCTGGATCGTCCCCAAGTACTTCGCGGGTAAACCGGCCGACAAGTACTACCACACCTCGCCTTATATTCCGTTCTCGTGGCAGCGTAAGTTCACCCAGATCATGCAGCCGATGACCGCAGGGCGCCCCGAGGATTACGGCCTACCGACCCCGAATCACAAGTTCTTCGAAGCACATCCGACGCAGTCGGTCGAGCTGCCGCTGCGACTCGGCTCGGGTGACGTCACCGCCAAGGGCAACATCGAGCGACTCGACGGCCACACCGTGCACTTCGTCGACGGCACGAGCGCCGACTTCGACGTGATCATCTACGCCACGGGATACAACATCACCTTCCCGTTCTTCGACCCGGACGTCATCGGCGCCCCCGACAACCACATCGACCTGTACAAGCGCATCTTCTATCCCGGCATCGACGACGTCGTGTTCGCCGGGTTCGCCCAGTCCACGCCGACGCTGTTTCCGTTCGTGGAATGTCAGGCCCGGGTCATCGGTGCCTATGCGGTCGGACAGTACCGACCGCCGTCGGTGCCGCAGATGCGCGAGACCATTGCCTCCGACCAGCAGTACTTCACCGGGCACATGCTGCACACGGCAAGGCACACACAGCAACTCGACCACTATCTCTACGAACACAACATCCGCACCAAAGAACTGCCCGCCGGGCGTGCGCGGGCCGCCGAGCAAGGGCCCGTCCGCTGGGCGGGCG
The DNA here is from genome assembly GCF_002043085.1 of Gordonia sp. i37. Lineage (NCBI taxonomy): Bacteria > Bacillati > Actinomycetota > Actinomycetes > Mycobacteriales > Gordoniaceae > Gordonia > Gordonia sp. i37. The sequence goes on from NZ_MVPX01000101.1 coordinate 37,649, forward strand.
TCGACGCCGCGCCACTGCAGGAGGCACGATGACCACCGCCGACACCGACCGTCGCACAGTACATTTCGAGTCGGTACGTTTCGAGTCCGGGGGAACGAACTGTGACGCATGGTTCTTCGCACCCACCGGGAACGCATTCACCACCGACGCGGGAGTGCCGGTGGTGGTGATGGCCCACGGCTTCTGTGGTACCAAGGATTCCGGGCTCGAGCCGTTTGCGCGCCGCCTGGCCGACGCCGGTCTGGCGGTGTTCGCGTTCGACTACCGGAACTTCGGACTCTCTGATGGTGAACCGCGCCAACGGGTCTCGATGTCCGGTCAGGCCGCCGACTACCATGCCGCCATCGACGCCGCCGGCCGTCAGCCGGGTGTGGACGCCTCCCGCATCGTCCTGTGGGGGCTGTCGCAATCCGGCGGGCACGTGTTGATCGTGGCAGCGCAACGCGCACGGACGGGACGCGACGACGTCGCCGCCGTCATCTCGGCGGTGCCTCTCGTCAACGGACTGGCCGCGGGGGTTCTCCACTACCCGCAGGTGGGTGCGGTCTCGATGTTGCGATCCACAGCTGTTGGCATCGGAAGTGCTCTGGGCGCCAGACTTGGGCGTGACCCGGTGATGATGCCGGTCGTCGGCAAGCCCGGTGACAAGGCCGCGTTGACCAGCGACGGCTACCTGGAGAGTTACCTCGCGATCGCCGGCCCGAGCTGGCGCAACGAGGTCGATGCGTCGATCGGTCTGGAGCTCGGCTCATTTCGCGCCGACAAGGCCGCGCCGGATGTGGCGGCGCCGGTCCTCATGCAGATCGCCGACCTCGATCGGGGAGCGCCGCCCCACGCGGCGGCCAAGGCCGGATTCGCCGCGCGCGCCGAGGTCCGGCATTACCCGTGTGACCACTTCGGGATCTTCGCCGAGGTGGCGGATTCGTGGTTCGAGCCGGTCGTGTCCCACCAGATCCTGTTCCTGACACGCCATCTCGCCACCTTGGCGGTGACCGCGTGAGCACGGCACTGGTGGTCGGCGGTGCGTCGGGCATCGGAAAGGCCACAGCGCGAATGCTGCACGAGGAGGGCCATCGCGTGGTCGTCGCCGACGTCAATGCCGATGCCGCGGCGGCGGTTGTCGCCGAACTGGGCGGCACCGCGACCGCGGTGCACCTCGATGTCACCGACGAGGCCTCTGTCGCTGCAGGATTCGACGGACTCGACGACCTCACGATCGTCGTCAACTGCGCAGGGCTGTCGATGCCCGGAGCGCTCACCGAACTGGAGTTGTCGGCGTGGCAGACAACCGTCGATGTCTGCCTGACCGGCACCTTCCTCGTGCTCAAGTATGCGGGACGCCATGTCGCCCAGGGTGGTTCGATCGTTTGCGTGGCCTCGCTGAACGGCCGGCAACCCGGTGCCGGGATGGGGTCCTACTGTGCGGCCAAGGCCGGGGTGCTGATGCTCGTCGAGGTGGCCGCCCTCGAACTCGCCGAACGAGGGGTTCGCGTCAACGCCGTCTCGCCCGGACTCGTCGACACCCCGCTGACCGCCGGAATCGCCTTCGTCCCCGGGCTGACCGAGGAGTACATCGAGAACACGCCGTTGGGTCGGGCGGGTACTCCCGAGGACATCGCCGCGACGATCGCGTTCCTCACCTCCCCGGCGTCGGGGTGGATGACCGGTGCCGCAATCGATCTCAACGGCGGCGCGCACCTGCAGCGCTATCCGGACGTGTTGGGTAAGGTGCGGGCACTCGCAGGCGGGTAGATCCGGTGTTCGGCGACGGTCAACCCCGCGGCAACGGAGCCCCGACCTCGCCGGAGTCGCGTCGCAGGACGCGCAACGAACCCTCCGCGCGGACCTCGGTGAACTGTCCGGTCTCCAAGGCCTGGCAGTAGATCTCGTAGGGGGGACGGCCGCCGTCGGCGGGATCGGGGAACACGTCGTGGATCAGCAGCGCGCCACCGATGCGCACCCACGGTGCCCACCCGTCGAGGTCGTTCTGCGCGGCCTCCATCGAATGGCCGCCGTCGATGAACACGAAGTCGGCGGGTTTGCCCCAGGCCCGGGCCGCGACGGTCGACGGTGCGAGCATTCCGATCACGGTCTGCTCGAGGCCGGCGTCGAACATCGTGCGCCGAAAGCGGGCTGAGGTGTCCAGCGTGCCCGAATGCGGATCGACGAGAGACTCGTCGTGGTACTCCCAGCCGGGCTGGTGTTCCTCGGAGCCGCGGTGGTGGTCGACGGTGACGATCACCGCCCCTGCCGCCTCGGCCGCCGAGCCGAGGAATACCGTCGACTTGCCGCAATAGGTGCCGATCTCCACGCCGACCTTTGTCGAATCCGGTTGTGTCAGATACTCACCGGCGATCTCGAACAGGGTTTGCGCCTCGTCGAGCGGCATGAAGCCCGGCGCGTCGTCGGCGACCTGACGACGTTCGGGTGAGGGAGCGGAGAGCGGCTGCGATGCCGGCGAGGCGGTCATGAAAACCGATCCTAGGGCATCTCTGCGGTTACCGACCGAGCGATTGTTCTCCCCGGCGTAGGGTGGACAACCATGAAAGCTCAGGTGCTCACCGCAGAGTCCGGACCGTCCGCCCTCGAACTGACCGACGTCCCCGATCCGACGCCCGCCGAGGGCCAGGTCCTCGTCGACATCAAGTCGTGCGGGATCTGTTTCCCCGACCTGCTGATGAGTCAGGGAAAGTACCAGCTCCGCATGCCGACGCCGTTCACGCCCGGCACCGAGGTCGCAGGCGTGGTGCGCCAGGCTCCCGAGGGGTCGTCGGTGAAGGTGGGCGACAAGGTTCTCGTCGCGTCCATCGTCGGCGGCTTCGCCGAACAGCTGGCCGCCTCGCCCGAGCAGCTGCTGCCCCTGCCCGAGGGGCTGACCTTCGATCAGGGCGCCGCGCTCGGCATCAACTATCAGACCGCGCTGTTCGCGCTGAAGTTGCGCGCACAGACCGCGCCCGGTGAGGTCGTCGGGGTGCTCGGCGCTGCGGGTGGCGTCGGGACCGCGTCGATCATGGTGGCCAAGGCGATGGGCGCCAAGGTCATCGCGATCGTGCACCGCAAGGGTGCCGAGGAATTGCTCCGCAGCGCAGGCGCCGACGAGGTCATCCAGCTCGAAGAGGGCTGGGGAGCCGAACTGAAGAAGATCGCGCCCGAGGGTGTCGACGTGATGATCGACCCGTCCGGCGGCGAGGTGTTCGACGAGGCGCTGCGCCAGGTCGCCCCCGACGGTCGGTACGTGGTCATCGGCTTCGCGGCCGGCGGCATCCCGACCGTCAAGCTGAACCGCGTGCTGTTCCGCAACATCGCCGTCGTCGGCGCCGCCTGGGGTGAGTACGTGCGCACCCACCCCGGTGTGCCGGAACTGTTGCACGACGAGCTGACCGAGATGATCGCCGCGGGGCTGAGTCCGCAGGTCAACACCACCTACACCCTTGATCAGCTACCGACCGCATTGACCGATCTCGCCGAAGGGCGGATCCTGGGGAAAGCCGTCGTCCACATCGCCGATTGAGAGGTCACCTCATGTGCCGCAACATCACCGAACTGCGCGGACTCGAACCCGCGGCGACCGAGGAAGAAATCGAGGCAGCCGCGCGCCAATACGTTCGCAAGGTGAGCGGCATCCGTCATCCGTCGGCAGCCAACGCCGAGGTGTTCGAGGCGGCGGTCATCGCGGTGACCGCCGCCACGCGCACCCTGCTCGATGAGCTCCCGGAGCGTCGCCAGCCGCCGAAAACCGTACCGCCGCTGCGGCGTCCGGAGGTCCGGGCGCGGATCGCGGCGCGGGGGTAGGGCTGCGGCGCAGTGATCGGAGACGGCGCGAGGTGATGATCAGGTGGATACCCCCACTCAACGAGGTAGGGGTCCGGGTACCGCTCGACGGCGTGATCAATCGTTGCGCCGACGTGGTGGTCTGGATTAACCAGACGGTGGCGTACACCACCGGGGTCGAGATGACCGTCGAGGTTCGAATCCGCAAGGACGCGATGACTTTTGACGGCGGACTGTGGTTCGGGCGCGATGGTCACCGCAGCTCCGTGGTTCCGTTGCTGGTCGGGTTCGAATGGGCCGACGGGACGACCTCGTCCAATCTGCCGTCGCCGGAGTTGAATGCGGGTGGACTCGGGCGGTTCCGCGGCACAGCCGGCGCCCACAACGCCTCCTTCGCCTTCGGCCTCGACCACCTGCCGCCTCGCAGCGAGTCTGTACTCGTCACTGCGGCACCTTTCCTCGGACTTTCGGAACGAAAGATCACGTTCGACGCGGGAATCATCCTCGACGCCGCATCCCGTGTGGAGGTGCTCTGGCCCGATGATCGCCGCCCGATCCCGTGTGAGCGCGGTGACCGCGACGCGGTCCCGCGAATCCCGTCGACCGGATGGTTCGCTGATCACTACGTGCAGGCGCCACCGAGGCCGGCGGGTGGGTATGCCGCCGTCGTCACACCGGCAAAAGGTGCGCCGAGGTATCCGGACGACTGGGTCGACGGCGCGCCGACCAACAGCACCGACCAGTCATGCGCAATCTGCGGAAGCGTCAATGTCGTCTGGGTACATCCACTCGACATCGACAGGACCAGCTATCGCGTTTATGGCAAAGGGCATTCGCTCCCCTCGTTTTGGGCATTGTGCGAGGACTGCGAACAGATGTACCGCGCAGGCAATGACGACGCCGTGGTCGCCGTCATGGAAAAGTACTGGATATTCCAAGACACCGACGAACAGCTTCATCAGGCGCTGACCGTGTTTCGCCGGGCAGACAAGGGAGCTCGTCGTTTCTCGAGTTGAGTCTTCCGAGAGGGGCTCAGTTCACACCGAACAACCCCGCCGCATTCCGATAGAGGACCCCGCGTACCCAGTCGTCGCCCAGATCCAGCCGCACGATCGCGTCGAGGGCGTGGGTGTAGGCGTAGGGGATGTTCGGGAAGTCGCTGCCGAACAAGATCTTTGGTCCCAGGTCGGCCAGCCGGGGTCGTAGCTCGGGTGGGTACGGCGCGTCGGCCTCGGAGAAGTCGGTGAACGACATCGTGGTGTCGAGCCGCACATTCTCGAATCGTTCGGCGAGGCCGAGGAATTCCTCGTATTCCGGTGTGCCCATGTGGGCGACGATGAGCGGCAACGACGGGAATCGCTTGAGAAGTCGGGCGATCGGCTCGGGCCCGGTGTAGGTGCCCGGTGCCGGCCCGGAGCCGCAGTGGATGATCACCGGGACCTGCGCGTCGGCGATCTGCGACCACACACCGTCGAGCAGCGGATCCAGTGGTGAAAAGGCGCCGACCTGGATGTGGCACTTGAAGACCCGGGTGCCCGCGGCGATGGCCTTCGAGACGTAGGCGGTCGCCGGCTCCTCGGGGTAGAAGGTTGCGGTGTGCAGACAGTCGGGGTGGTGGGCGGCGAAGTCGGCGGCCCATCCGTTGAGCCACTCAGCCATGTTCGGCTTGTGCGGATACACCAGTGACGAATACGCGCGAATACCGAAAGCCTGCAACGCAGCCACCCGGACGTCCTCGTCGGCTCGATAGGTGATCGGCCATTCGCGTCCGACGAGCGGGCCTGCCGAGTCGAAGTACGCCCACACCTTGTCCATCACCGACCTCGGCATGAAGTGGGTGTGGACGTCGATCAAACCCGGCAGTCCCAACGTGCCCCAGATCGAGCGGACCCGTTGTGCCTCAGCCTCGCTGAACGGTGTCGGCGCGGACGGATCTTGCTCGGGAACGACGCTGCTCATGCATCGACGGTACCGCGCGTGACGCCACGGGTCGCGGAGAGTCGATCACCGCGCCTTCCCCATCGAGATGACCGCAGTTCGCAATGTCAGTCCTGCGTGTGAGCGGGGGAGTGGTCCTTGGACGCGCGCGGCATGCGCCCGGTCCAGTCGCGGGGAACGATGAACACGCCCTCGGCCTCGACGGTGACCCCGTCGGTGTCGGCGAGGGTGCCCCGGACGGTCTTCTTGCGGCCGTCGCGACCGACGATCGACGCGCGTGCGGTCAGCGGTCCCAGTGGCGTCGGGCGCACGTAGCGCAGCGAGATCGTCCCGGTGTAACACGGCACGTTGTCGACGCTGGCGGCCTCGCCGAGTACCTGATCGAGGATCATCGCGGCCACTCCGCCATGCACATGATCACCGGGACCCTCATAGGCGGCACCGAGGGTGAACTCGGCAGACACCTCGTGCCCGTCGTGGCGGGTCCGCAACGGAGGAGCGATGGCATTACGAACGCCGACAACCGAATTGCCCCACGGCATTCCGACGAAGTCGGGCGTATAGCGCACGCCGTACGGACCGTCGATCTGCTCGGCGCGCAAGGTGTCGACGATGTCGTCGATCCGCTCGCGCGCCGCCGCCACCACGTCGTCGGGCACCTCGGTGCGAATCACCGCATCGATGAGCTGGCGCACGGAGTCCGTCAGCGGTTCATAGATCGCGCGGCGACGGGCGATCTCGTCGTCGGAGATGTCCTCGAGGGTGAACTGCATGCGGCGACTCCCGGGTCGTGCCGGCCGTGGCGATCCGCGGACCGAAACCAGACTAGAACGTGTTCTAATCTAGCGGAAGGCGTCGGCGTCGGCCACCAGATCGATGCGGGCATCGGCGATCACTTCGGCGCGATCATCCGGGCGGACAAAGCCGGCCTCGATCGCTGTGTCGGCCGCCTCGGTGTAACGCTTGAGGTAGGTGTCCTGGTCAGGGTAGAGATCGGCGATGACCGTCGGCGGCAGGGGCGTCGTGACGCCGAACAGCACACAAATGCGGGGCACGTCGTCCTCGACCACGCCACTGAGGATCTGGGTCGGTACGTCCACGCACGGAGTGCGCACGCCGTCGCGCGCATTGCCCACCTGGTCGAGTTCGAACCGGTGGCCGTCCCCGGCGTCGACGACCAGCAGCGGGTCCGCGACCGGGGGCTCCGACTCCTCGTCGACCCACGACCGCAAATGGTGCAACGCCGAACGCAGCACAAAGCGCTGCTGACCGCGGTTCACCGGCGCCGGACAACCGAGCATCGACTCGTACTCGCCGATCTGAGCGAAATCGGCATGCGACGTCCCGGCCATCTCCCATACGCGCAGCAGAGACGAATCCGGTTGTCGGGCTTGCACATACTGAAAGTTGGTGAGAACGTCGGTCTCGGTTTGCACGACGAAGACCGGAACGGTCAGATCGTTGGATATCCGCACAGGTAACCCGCGATAGGCTTCGGTGATGTCGGCGGGGCCGTCGGCCTCGCCGAGCGGCAGAGCGCCAAGAGACCGGCTGTGAATCAGAATCCCGTGAAAGACGTTGTGTAGGTTGGCGAAATGATTCACGTAGGTCGTCAGTGCCATGGCCGATTGGGATTCGCCCGCGGCCAGTAGTCGGCGCACGGTGAGTCCGGCCAGTGGGTGGCCTTGAGTGTGGTTCGCGGCGAGTGCGCCACCGATGGCGCCGAAGATGTCGTAGCTGTAACCGTCACCCGGGTGGCGTAGTGACCCATATCGATCGGGGTCCTTGTCGGCGAGACGCGTGGGCGTGTCACCGTCGTCCATTCCGACAGATCCGGCACCGCCCTCGATGCCGGTGTACTGCGCCGAAACCCCCACCCAGGCACACCCCGATCGGACGATCTCCGGCGCGAGGTACGTGTACTCGGGTGCGGCGTCGGTTCCGCTGGACACGTTGAACCACTCGACGACGACGTATCCGTTGAAATCGGAGTCATTCTCGGGGCGCCGCACCAGGATTCGGGTGGTGAACTCCGCGGAGACGGCTTCGGCAACGTCTCCGGACGAGGTGCTCTCGAATCGGCGGGCTCGTCCGACAGCAGCATATTCGCGCTCGTCATATCGGTGGGCTGTCAGGTTCGGACCGGGGCTGGCGCTGAGGATGTTGTGACCTTTTCCGCCGGTCAGTTCGATGAAGGTCACTCGTGACGACATCTTTCGACCTTAACCCTCGTCCGCCGTTCGACGTGGTCTTCCTGATGTTTGACGTCGACGTCCTCGAGACGTCTTCCCCCGATGGTCGAGCAACTCGCCCTGCCCGATAGCCGGAACCTTCCCCGATGTCCCAGGCACCGGGCCTTCCCCCCGATGGTCGCAACCCCCCGACAATCGAAGACCTTTCCTCCCGATGGTCGAGGTGCGAGCCGCGTGCGGCGAGCCTCGAGACCCGGCGAGACAACCAGCCTCCCAACCACATCCACCAACCACAGCGAAACCCGCACCCCTACCACACCCCACCGACAGAAAACCTCAGCCAGCCCACCAACGAAACCCGTTGTCCACAAGCACCTTTCCCTCCGCAGAATAATCGAACACCCTTGCGCTACTCTGTATGTTCGAGTAGAGTGGAGTCATCTCACCGATCAGCCACTGGGGAGGGGCCCATGATCGACACCACCGAAGCTCTTGACGCCGAGGCAGTTTTCGCCGCGATCGTCAGCCGACTCAGCGACCTTCAATGGAATCCGGAGATGACCGGGCCACAGGCTTACGGTGCGATGAAACAAGTCCTGTTGTTGCGGAACCTGGTTGATCATCACGCGACCACCCTCACCGGAGAGATGGATCGGCTGGGCGTGGCCGATCACAAGACCACGCGGCTACGGGAGTTGTTGATCAGCATGGGTTGCGCACCCGCCGTCGCAGGTCGGTATGTGCGGATTGCTGCCACCGGCGACATCGATCTGTTGTTGGCGCATGCCGCTGACGGGTCCATCTCGTCCGAACACACCGACGCCATCGTGCGCGGGCTGGCGCACATCGACACCCGCTCCTCCGAACCCCTCGACACCGTCCAACGCTGTGAATACCTGCGGAAACTCCTGTCGCACTACTTCGCCGGCTTCACCCCCGCCGAGATCAACCTCTACGCACGACAGTTGGGCAACGAACTGGCCGCGGAGACTCCTGGCGGTTTACCTGCCGCCGAAGACAAGAGAATCAACTCCTACACCGACCGCATCACCGACGACGGCCGGTTGGAGATCTCGGCGAACCTCGACATCAT
>NZ_MVPX01000102.1:0-16696 GCF_002043085.1 Gordonia sp. i37
GGGTGGTCGACAACCCCGACACGTCGGGTAACGCGGTATCGACCATAATTGTCACCCCCCCGGCGCTAGCGAACACGTGTTTGCGTGGTGCTGTGTTCGAGTGTATGCCGGGTTTGTCGGGTTGGCAAGAGGTTATCGAAAGTTTTTTCGGATGGATTTCAGCACGGCGACGATCGGTGTGGCGCGGTGACCGGAATCGTCAGATCCCACTTCTGGAGTGCGGGCTCTACGTAGGCGATCGTGTTGTCGCGGTCGGCGGGGCCATCGTGCAGGATGCCCACCGCGCACACGCTCTGGTCGGGGTTCACGACGAACACCGCTGATCCCGAGTCGCCGACAACGGCATACCCACCCCAGTGGAGGCTTCGCGTGTTGGCGTCGAGTAGTGGCCCGCACGTCAGGCCCGCGCGTGCGCCGGCCATGCAGACCGGTGTTCCCCGAGGCAGTGTGGCCGCTTCCCGGGGTGTCACGACGCCGGCGATCGGGTGACCGTCGATGGTGGTGACCCATTGTGCTGCAGTCGCAGTCGGCGGTAGGAACGCGGCCGCGGCGTCGAGCATGGTGCCGTCGGCCATGGTGTCGTCCTCGTGTAGTTCGTAGGGGCTGAGGGGTAGGCGGCCCGTTTCGGACGAATCGGTGTAGAGCCACGTGGGGTGGCCCAAGCCGCTTACGCAGTGCCCGGCCGTCAGGTCGCCGCTGCTGCCCGTCGACGAGGTGACCGGCCAGCCGAGGGTGCATTGCGACGCCGGACCGGATGCCGTCGCGTCGACGATCGTGACGCCCGGCCGATACGTGTGGTCGGTCGTCGGGGTGAAGGGGACCGGATGTCCGCCGTCGCTGTCGGGCAACGTGACGAATCGGGTGGTGACCGGCCGTGGGTCGGATGTGGCTGCCGCCCCACCGCATGCGGCGACAAACAAGAAGGGCAGCAACGCCGCCGGAATTGCCCACCGCAGCCGGGTCATACGCGGCAGAGTAGCGATCCTGGCTGTGTGTTTCCTGCCGACGCGATCGGGTGCCACCGGCAACCTTGGACGAAAAGTGATTTCGGCACAACATGATTCGTCGTGGCGGACACTGTCGGACACGCGGAGATTGCATGGAGTTCATGCTCGCTCTGCACCCGGAAACAAAGAAAACCACCTTCGAGAGGTGGTTTTCCAGGTGGCCAGGGCCGGGATCGAACCGGCGACCTTCCGCTTTTCAGGCGGACGCTCGTACCAACTGAGCTACCTGGCCGGAAGGTTCGGTACGAACACCGAGACCTTTGGCGACCCTGACGGGACTCGAACCCGCGACCTCCGCCGTGACAGGGCGGCGCGCTAACCAACTGCGCCACAGGGCCTTGTTCAGTTATCTGTTCACCGAGGCGAACAGCGTACCCCCTACGGGATTCGAACCCGCGCTACCGCCTTGAAAGGGCGGCGTCCTAGGCCGCTAGACGAAGGGGGCCGGTTTCCGTTCGGGAGGGCTCCGTTGGGAGCCGACTCAGATTAGGACACCGCGCGCGGAAAACACAAATCGCCACGTCAGGGGCATTTTCTGGACGTCGACACGCGAAGCGGACACCGCCTGTCCGCGACCCGTTCGGCGCGAGGTAAACTCGCTTCCGCCCTCGGCGCCGAGGGTAACGCCCCTATAGCTCAGTTGGTAGAGCTACGGACTTTTAATCCGCAGGTCGTAGGTTCGAGCCCTACTGGGGGCACCGCAAACCGCCTGGTCACGGGCGGTTTTGTTGTTTCCGGGGTGGGTCGATGTCGGTGGCGGTGATCGCCGCGGTCAGTGACCACAACCGCTCGGCAGCAGCGGGATCGACGGCATAGGGCTGGACCCCTCCGTCGTCCATCTCGCCGTCGGGTTCGGCGGGTGAAGCAACCGTGCAATCCTCGAGATACAGTCCGCCGCGATCGTCGAGCGCGGCGGAGGTAGCCGCCCACAATCCGGTGGCGGCTCCCTGGGAGGGTGTCTTGAAGCCGTGGCCCACGACGTTGCCGGACGCGTCGATCCAGCCCAGTGTCGTTTGCTCGGCAGAGGTCAACTCGCGCTGCAAGCCGGTGATGATCTTGCCCGGATGCACGGCAAAGGCGCGGACGCCCTCGCCGCGGCCGATCTCGTCGAGAGCAACAGCGAAAAGTGCGTTGGCTGTTTTGGCTTGGCCGTACGAGATCCACTTGTCGTAGCCGGTGCGCAGATGTAGGTCGTGCCAACGGATGTCGGATAGGTGGTGACCTGCCGAGGAGTAGGCGACCACCCGTGCGCCACGCCTGGCGAGTAGTGGGTAGAGGCGGGTCAGCAGCATGAAGTGTCCGAAGTGGTTGACCGCCAACTGAAAATCCCACCCAGGTCCGACCGGCCGGTGCCGGGTCGCCATCACGCCCGCGCAGGCGACGACGAGGTCGATCGAGTCCAGTTCGGCGAGAAGGTGATCTGCCACTTGGGAAACCCGGTGCAGATCTCCGAGGTCGACGTCGCCGAGGACTGTGACGCGTGGGAGGTGGTCGAGCATCGAGCGTGCGAGTCGTCCCCGTCGCGCCGGGACGATGACGTGGGCGCCCGCAGCGACCAACGCGTTGGTGGTCTCCAAGCCGAGCCCGGAGTAGCCGCCGGTGACGAGTGCGGTTCGTCCGTGCAGATCGATGCCGTACATCACCTCCGATGTGGTGCTCGCGGTATCGAATTCGGTCGAGAGTGGGTACTGGTGGACGATGCTCATGACCCGAACCTAGAAGCTAGAGTTCTGTCTAGGTCAAGGGCTGGAGGCGCGATGGTCGACGATGCGGAGGCGTCATATTCGATCGGCGAGGTTGCCGACGCGGTCGGCATGAGCGTCCACGCACTGCGGTTCTACGAGCGCGAGGATCTGCTCATCGGTCCGATCGAGCGAACATCCGGTGGACGGCGCCGCTACCGCGAGGTCGACATCGACTGGCTACGCATCTGCACCCGCCTGCGTGAGTCCGGCATGCCCCTGGCGGATCTCCGGCGCTTTGCCGCGCTCGTGCGCGAGGGTTCGGGCAACGAAGCCGAACGGCTGGAGATTCTCGAGGGACAGCGACGCCGGGTCGACCGGCAGATCCGCGCCCTGCGGGATGCCCGCGACATCATCGACTGGAAGGCCGACGTCTACCGGGAGCACCTGCGCACCGGAGACGCAGTCGGTCTCTGGGACCCCACCACGTGAGTTCCTGCGTCTGAGAAGAGTTCGTTTGAGACGAATACAAGTGTGCGTCTCATCACGTTCGAAGCCTCCGAGTATGGGCAAATCTGACAACAAATCACCCTGAACTGGCTATTTGCTGCGAATCGACAAGCCGACGCGGATTGCGCCTCAGATTACTCTCAGGTAAGTTCGCGCCACCGCTTTGGCGGCGGGTCACACCCGCGGCGACGCGGGGATTCGGTGAGCGAGAAGGGGTGGGCCCGCATGCGGTCACGTGCCGGGGTGTCGAGAAGTGCCAGTAGGGGAAGAGCAGGCGGAATCGTCGGTCTCGTGGTCCTCGTGCTCGTGGTGTGGTTCCAGATCCCGGGTGTTGCCGCGGCCGACGAGCCGCCGACCTACTCGGGTGCGGTGCCGCTGACCCCGCCGGGACTCGGGACGATCTTCGGCGGCTATGTGCTCGGCACCTTCCGCGACGGACGCCTCGCGACCGGGCAGGAAGACTTCGAAGGTCTGGCCGCCGACGATCCCTTCTACGTCGAGCCGTCGATCTCGCAGGACGTCAAGCCCGGAACCCTGTTGAAGGCCAAGCGTTTCGACGTGTTGTTCGCCGGGGTCAAGCCTGCGCACGTGGCCGCCTACAAGATCATGTACGTCACCGAGAACGTTCGTGGGCGCAAGGTGATCTCGACCGGCGTCGTCATGATCCCCGAGGACGGCAAGCCCAACGGTTCGCGTTCGGTGGTCGCCTACCAGGAGGCCAACGATTCGGTCGGTGCGAAATGCCATCCGTCGACCCAGTGGAGCGGTGGCGCGCTCGGCGAGGCGTCGGCGTGGTCGGCGCTCGGGCCGCTGGCACTGATGTTTCAGCGCGGACTCGCCGTGGTGATCTCCGATATCGGCAACGACGCCGATCCGTCACCGCACGGCGTCTTCGCCGGAAAGTTCGCAGGCCACGCGTTACTCGACGGTGTCCGTGCGGCATATCGGGTCGGCCCGGCCGCGCTGAATCCGCGCAATCCGGTGGGGATCTTCGGCGTCGCCGGGGGCGGGGTCGGCGCCGGATTCGCCGCCGAGAACGTCGCGCGCTACGCACCCGAGATCAATCTCAAGGCAACGATGCTCGAGGGTATGGCGGTCGAACAGAAGAACTTCATCAGATTCGCCGACGGTCGGCTCGGGACCGGATTCGTCTTCGCCACGCTGCTCGGACTGGAGGCTCAGTACCCCGAGATGGCGTTGGACGCGAAACTGAACCCGGCCGGCCGCGCACTCGCCGATGTCTACCGGAAGTCCTGTCAGATGGCGTATTTCGGTATGCCGCCGCTGGTCCCGCTGAAGACCCTGTTCACCAGCGGGCAAGCCCCCGCCGACATCCCCGAGTTCGCACATGTCTACCGCGACAACACCCTCGGCCACGGGGATCGCCCGCGCGGCAAGGTGCTGGTCTCGGCCTGCAACGCCGACAACTCGTTCATGTCCCTGATCCCCGCCGCCGACTCCAAGAACCTGGTGACCCGCTACGTGCAGCAGGGCGCCGACGCCCAGTACTACGGGATGTACTGCGGCATGGACGTTTTCGTCACCAACATCTACAAGTGGGGTACCGAGCTGTTCGGCATGCACACCGTCGACTGGCTGGCCACGGAATTGAACTCATGAACGCCGAACCCACGAACGCCGAACCCACGGAGATCGACTGCATGCAAAAGGTCGGGCACCCGCAGAGGGCCGGATTCCCGCTGCGTCGGCTGATCCTGCTCCTCGCACTGGCCTGCGCGCTGGTCGGTTCCGCAGTGGTGGCCGGGCCCGCCCGCGCCGCAGATCTCGACCCGTATCTCGATCTGCCACTGACCAATCGGTACGCCGACCATTACGGCGGAGGCGTCAACCGCGCGCTGCCCACCGATCTCGGCAGGCTCGCCGAGTTGGTCGCCGAGGCCCGTGCGTCCGGTCTCGATGCCCACCGCTATGCGGCTCTGCTGTTCCAGTATCGCTTGGTGCAGGCGACCACTGAGGCCGGAATCGACTTGACCGGTTGGGATCCCGCCAAGGGATTCGCGGCCACTCGCGCCGACATGATCAAGTCCTATCGCTACTACGAGAACTTCCAGATCGCCCATCGGAACCTGCAATGGGCCGGTATGGCCGGACTGGTCGGTGCCGACTTCGGCGGCGGTATCGCCGATGTCGTGCTCGCCGGTGACATCTATGCGATCCGTGGACTGCAACCGCTCGCCGCGCGGATCATCGAGACGGCGACCTCGGTCGCCGGCCCGGGGTTGATCGGTGTGTTCCCCAAGGGTTTACAGACCTTGGCTTATCACGCCGACAAGATCACCCCCGCCGACCTGACCTGGTTCGCCGAGCGGGTGCTGGTGATGCAGAAGGCCATCTTCACCGACCTCATGCCCCAGCACGTCGCCTTCGTCCGCGACGGACTGCGTGGCATCGACGAATTCCGCCGAGCCGGGATCATCGACGACGCCGTCGCCACCGCGTGGCAGGGCATCGCCTCCGGGGATCCCGAACGGGTGGCCGCGGGCAATGCGACCCTGCTGCATCGTGAGCAGTTCGACGTCGTCGGTTGGCAATTCGACGACGTACGCAACTACCGCAAGGCCGACGGGGTCGGCGCTGCACTGACCTACGCGATGACCCTGGTCGGGTCTCCGTCGGTGGCCGGCGTACCCGCGCTGCGCGACTTCATTCCGTTCGTCCACACAACCCGCCTCGCCAACGGGACGACGCTGACCATCACGACACCGATCGCGAACTGGGACTGGTCGGTGTTCGATCAGCGCTGGCGCTACGTGACCACCGAACTGCTGCCGCGCTATCGCGACCTGGTGGACCACCGTTTCGCCGACCTCGTCGCGACGATGCGTGTCCCGTACGACACCCAATTCGAAAGCCACCGGCCGATCTTCAACATCTACAAGATCTTTTCCGATGCGGCGGCGCGCACAGTGGTGACCGTCCACTGAGCCGCGTCCAAGCCCGGCCGATGGCGCCGACCACACGGATGTGACCCACGCCATTGGGTAATCTCTGAGGTGACATCGACTTCAGGGAAGGCCCATGACCTCATCACCGAGTTCCGGGGTGGGAGCGTCATCGGCGCAAGGCCGGCACCCACGCCGAAGCACCGCGACCCGATGGAGCCGGGCGCGGCGGCGTTACGCCCTCCTCGTGTGGGGTGCGGTCGGTGAGCCGGGGGCGACCGAATGGGCGCAACTCGGTACCGCCGGGCGTCGCCGGTTGGCGACACGCGCCCTCGCCATTTCCTCGACCGCCATCGTCGGCAGCAACGCGCTCATCGGGTTCGAGACCTTCCTCCTGGTGCAGCTGTCGTACAACGGGGGACTGCTGACGGTCGACGAGACCCTGCGCGCGCCCAACTTTCCCGGCATCGTCACCGCCATCGTGGTGTGCATCGTCGTCAATCTGGTCCTCGGGGTTCTCACGCTGCGCCCGCAATTCCGCTGGTTCATCTCCGGCGACCCCGCTGATCATGCGCGTCGTGTTGCGGTGCAACGAATTCCGGCATTCCAGGTGCTCAGCACGTCGATCGCGTGGGCGGCGTCGGTGCTCAGCTACATCGCCATGTCCGCCGAAACCCTCACCGTCGAAACGGTGTTCGGCGTGGCGGTGGCGTTCGCGCTGGCCGGCATGTCGAGCGCGTGTCTGACGTATCTGTTCGCCGAACGCGCTTCTCGGCCACTGATGATGGTGGCGCTCGCCTCCGACCCGACCTCGCGCGTCGTGCACGGAGTGCGGGGCCGGATGTTCGCGGTGTGGGCGGTCAGTTCGGCTGTGCCGATGGTCGGTCTGATCATCCTCAACGTCGGGCGCAGACTGCACATGCTTCCGCCGGTGGCCGCCGACATCGACTGGGCGAGTGTGGTTCTCGCGCTCGTCGGACTCGCTGCCGGCGCCCGCATCATCGTCCTCGTCGGCCAGTCCCTGATCGATCCGCTCACCGAACTACGCGACGCGGTGGAGAAGGTCCATGCCGGCGACCTCGACGCCCACGTCGACGTGTACGACTCCTCCGAACTAGGGGTGCTGCAGCAGGGATTCAACGAGATGGTCACCGGCCTCGACGAGCGCGAACGCATGCGGGAACTGTTCGCCCGCCACGTCGGCGACACCGTCGCCGAACTCGCAATCGAGAGAGGGATGGGTCTGCACGGCACCAACGCCGAGGTCGGGGTGTTGCTCGTCGACATCGTCGGCTCCACCACCATCGCGCAGGAACGCCGCCCACAGGACACCGCGGCGCTGCTCAACGAATTCTTCGAGATCGTCGCGCAGGTCGTCGACGACCACCGGGGATTCGTGAACAAATTCGAGGGCGATGCCGCGCTCGCGGTGTTCGGGGCGCCGGTGGCGATCGACGATCCCGCCGGTGCGGCGTTGGCCGCGGCCCGGGACCTCGCGCGCGGCCTGAGCGAGGCCCTCGACGTCCGCTGGGGGATCGGGGTCTCCTTCGGCACCGCCTTCGCCGGGAACATCGGCGCCGAACGGCGATACGAGTACACGGTGATCGGCGACCCGGTCAACGAATGCGCACGCCTGTCGGAGATGGCCAAGACCAGTCGGGTGCCGGTGCTCGGGAGCGGGGCGGCCATCGCCGGCGCCGACGACGCCGAGGCGCAACACTGGACGATGCTGGGTAAACGCGTCGTGCGCGGACGCACCGAGGCCACCGAGATCTACGGCCCAATCGATCTCGTTCCCGAGAGCGCCCCCACGGTGGGCGACGTGATCTCCGGACTGTTGCGCCCGGTGAAATGGCTGGGGTCGGCCGGACTGATGCGCCTGCGGTAGCGGCAAACGCCCGCGGTGACACACCGCTCTTCTCCGCCTCTCGGCCCGCTCTCCTCCGCATCTCGGCGATGTCGTGGCAGGGTGAGAGGGAGCACACCGCAGCGACAAAGGGGCATTCCATGAGTGGTTGGTCGACGCACGACATCCCGGATCAAACGGGCCGGACCTTCATCGTGACCGGGGCCAACTCCGGACTCGGTGCCGAGACCACCAAGGCGCTGGTCGGTGCGGGCGCGGAGGTCATCATGGCCTGCCGCAACACCGCCAAGGCCGACGACGTGGCCCGCGGCCTCGGCGACCGGGCGCGGGTGGCCGCGCTCGACCTCGCGGACCTCGCGTCGGTCCGGGCCTTCGCCGACGGGGTCGGCAGCATCGACGTCCTCATCAACAACGCCGGCGTGATGGCGCTGCCGTTGCGGCGCACCGCCGACGGCTTCGAGATGCAGATGGGCACCAACCATCTGGGCCACTTCGCGCTCACCGGTCTGCTCCTGCCCAAGATCGGTGACCGCGTGGTGACGTTGTCGTCGGGGTTGCACCAACTCGGCCGCATCGATCTCGCCGACCTCGATTGGCGCAACCGCCGCTACCGGCGCTGGCGGGCCTACGGTGACTCGAAGATGGCCAACCTGATGTTCGGCATGGACCTCGCCGACCGCTTCGACGCCGCGGACGGCGACGGTCGGCTCTCGCTGATCGCCCACCCCGGGTACGCGGCCACCGAACTGCAGGGCCACACCGAGTCGCTGATGGATTCGGCGATGAAGATCGGCAACCTGTTCGCGCAATCGGCCGCCGACGGCGCGCTGCCCACGCTGTACGCCGCGACCGCACCGGACGTCGTCAACGGCACCTTCTACGGGCCGAGTCACTTCTTCGGCATGCGCGGCGCGCCCGGGGTCTCGGCCTTCAGCGGCCGCGCCAACGACCGAGCGATCCGTGACGGACTGTGGGCGGAGTCGGAGAAGCTCACCGGCGTCTCCTACCCGATCTAGGGTCGGCGAGCCTCACCACACACCCGGCGGACGGAATTGCACACTGATGCGGGCTCCGACGCCGGGGCATTTCGGCACGGCGTGTTCCCACGTCCGCTGACAACTGCCACCCATCACGAGTAGGTCGCCCGAGCCCAGGACGAACCGCAGCGACGGACCACCGCCCCTGGGGCGCAACGCCAGCGGTCGCGGAGCTCCGAGTGACAGGATCGCCACCATGGTGTCGTGGGTGGCGCCGCGACCGAATCGGTCGCCGTGCCAGGCCACCGAGTCGGAACCGTCGCGATACAGACACAGGCCCGCCGTGGCGAAGCCCTCGGGCAATTCCTCGCGGTAGTGCGCACTCAAATCCGAACGTGCTTGCGCCAGAAGGGGATCGGGCAGTCGATGGTGTGCCTGATAGGTGGCGATCAGTCGCGGGACGTCGACGACACGGTCGTACATGCGCCGTCGCTCCGCACGCCAGGCCGCACCGTCGTACAGGGCGTCGAAGAGGGCGGGGGAATCGGCGATCCAACCCGGCCGCAGATCGACCCAGGCGCCGTCGGACAATTCGCGGCGGGTCACCGAGGTCCCCAGCGCGCCGAGGCTCGGCGCGGCTCCGGCGGTCCCCGTGAGGTCGAAGAGCGAACCCTGCATGCCGACGGTCATGAGCCCACACTAGCGCGCATCGAATGCATGTTCTAGTGTTCCGGAACACGGCGCAGGCTGGTGGCGCAGCACGGAAAAGCGGAGTACACAGTATCAAGTGTTAGTCACTCACACTTTTGGGTGACGCGCCGCTGTATCGACGACCCGTCCGCATCGACGTCCAGGGGATTGCCATGGCCTCACTGCTCTTCCGGCTCGGCCGGTTCTCGTTTCGGCACAAATGGTGGGTGATCGCGACCTGGCTGCTCGCCCTCGTCGTCGTGGCCGGCCTCGTCGGCGCGCTCAAACCCAAGTTCGCGCAGGACTTCGATCTGCCCGGCACCGACTCGGGTACCGCGACCAGCCAGTTGCAGCAGTACTTCCCGAAGGTCATGGAGCAGCAGTCCCGTGGTTCGGCGACGGTGGTGGTGTACGCCGACAACGGACTCGAGGCGCACGCCGACCAGCTCAACGCGCTGGCCGCCGATCTGCAGAAGCTGCCCGACGTCGCCGACGCCAAGAACGTCGTCAGCCCGCTCGTCGCCGCCAAGGCGCAACCGGCGGTGGCCGCGAAGGTCCTCGGCGACAACGGCCATGTCGGTCTGATCAGCGTCGGGGTCACCACGAATGTGCAGGACCTGTCGGTCGATCAGAAACAGCAACTCCTCGACGTTCTCGCCAAACACCGCGGCGACGGACTACAGGTCGAGGCCACCGGTTCGCTCGTCCAGGTCATGGAACAGGGCGGCAAGGCCGAGTTGATCGGTTTCGCGGTCGCGTTCGTGGTGATGATCGTCGCGTTCGGTGCGCTGATCGCGGCCTTCATCCCGCTGGTCACCGGCATAGTCGGTGTCGCGCTGACGATGATGCTGGTGACCCTGAGCGCCAAGTTCATGACGGTGAACCAGACCGCGACGGGCATCGTCACGATGCTCGGTATCGCCGTGTCGATCGACTACGCGCTGTTCATCGTGTCGCGCTATCGCAGCGAGGTGAAACGTGGCGGTAGTCGCGCCGACGCCGCCGGTCGCGCGGTCGGCACCGCCGGAACCGCGGTGGTCTTCGCGGGCCTGACGGTGGTCATCGCGGTGGTGGCGCTGACCGTCGTGGGTATCCCGCTGATCACCCAGATGGGCGCGGGCGCGGCAGTGGCCGTGGTCATCGCGGTGATCGCGGCGCTCACCCTGATCCCGGCGTTGCTCGGGGCGGTCGGCCGCTTCGTCTTCCCCCCGCGTATCCCCGGCATCCGTCACGCCGAGAAGTCCGAGACCGCCGACACCAACGGCGTTCGCTTCGGTCGGACGGTGGTCAAACGGCCGCTGCCGTTCATCATCGTCGGCCTGGCGATCCTCGTCCTGGCCGCGATCCCGGTCGGCAAGCTGGAACTCGGCATGGACCTGTCCAACTCCGACGAGGCACGCGCATCGGCGTTGCTGCAGAAGGGATTCGGCGAGGGAGTCAACGGCCAGCTGTTGGTGATCGTGCACGACGCCGACGGCAACGTCGCACCGGCCGCCGAGCAGGCCGTCGCACACATCAAGACCTTGTCCGACGTCGCCAACCCCGCGACGCTGATCTGGACCGGCAACGGCACCGGGGCGAACCCGAACACCGGCGCCTCGACCGCACTGATCATGGTGACCCCGGAGAGCGCGCCGTCGGCACAGGCCACCCACGACCTGATGGAGAAGATCCGCGACTGGGGTCCGACCATCACCAAGGGCGGCGTCGAGATGCACGTCGGCGGTCAGACCGCGATCATGTCGGACCTGTCGGCGAAGCTCGACAAGGCACTCATCCCGTATCTGGTGGTCGTGGTCGGACTCGCGTTCCTCATCATGATCGGCGTCTTCCGTTCGATCTGGGTTCCGTTGGTCGGGACGATCGGCTTCATCTTCTCGGTGCTCGCGACCTTCGGTGTGACCGTGGCGATCTTCCAGGAGGGGTACCTCGGGATCATCACCGACACCCGGCCCACCCTGTCGTTCCTGCCGATCTTCCTGATCGGCGTGGTCTTCGGTCTCGCAATGGATTATCAAGTTTTCCTGGTGACCCGAATGCGCGAGGAGTACATCCACGGCATGAGTGCCAAGGACGCCATCATCGCCGGCTACCGGCACGGTGCGCGCGTGGTGAGTTCGGCCGCGGTCATCATGATCAGCGTCTTCGCCTCGTTCATGCTCGCGCCCGACACCACGTCCAAGATGCTCGGATTCGCCCTGGCCATCGCGGTCTTCTTCGACGCCTTCATCATTCGCATGACGGTGGTGCCCGCGGTGATCGCGATGCTGGGTGATCGGGCGTGGGGGCTGCCGCGCTGGCTCGACAAGCTGGTCTTCGATTTCGACATCGAGGGCGGTGCGGTCCGTGACCGCGGACTGTCGGGCGAGAAGGAAGCCGTCGTCGCGTCGGCGCCGAGCTGACGGTGCATCCCACAATGAAAAAAGCTCGATGACGGGTGTGTCGCATCGTCCGGCCGGGCTGCGTGAACAGAACAAGGTGCGCACCCGGTCGGCCATCCGGGAGGCCGCGATGCGGCTGTTCGCCCGACATGGCTACGCGCAGACCACCGTCGAGCAGATCGCACGCGAGGCGGAGGTCTCCCACACCACCTTCTTCCGGTACTTCGCGTCCAAGGAGCAGGTGGTCATCGGCGACGATCTCGAGGACGCGCGCGTCGCGGCGATGAACGAGATCCCGCCGGGTCTCGGGCATTTCGATCTGCTGCGCACGATGGTCCGTGCGCAGTACCGCATCGCGACCGCCGATCCGTGGGCGTCGAGTGCGGAGCGGATGCGCCTGATCCAGTCCGAGCCGGCCCTGCGGATGGCCAATCAGATCGAGGCCGACGCCGCGATCATCCGTGCCCGCGAGTACTTCGCCGACTATCTCGGTGTGCCGCAGGACGACACGCATCTGCACGTCTTCATTGCGGCGACCGCCGGGGTGATGTTCCACATCGCCGAGCAGGTCGACGATCCGCGCGACGATCGCGTGCTCGCCTCTCTGCTCGAGGCGATCGATCTGATGGAGCAAGGGCTGCCGATGTGACGGCCCGGGAGAAGGAGAGAACGACATGACACGACTCGAGGGCAAGGTCGCCTTCATCACCGGTGTGGCGCGCGGACAGGGCCGCGCCCACGCCGTGCGCCTGGCACGTGAGGGCGCCGGGATCATCGGCGTCGACCTCGCGGGACCGCTGCCCGGCGTGCCCTACTATTCCGCGACCCCCGACGACCTCGCCGAGACCGCGCGACTTGTCGAGGAACAGGGCGGCACAGCCGTTCTCACCCAATGTGATGTGCGTGACGCCGATGGGCTGACCGCGGCGGTCGCGGCCGGCGTCGAGAGGTTCGGCGGCCTCGACATCGTGGTGGCCAATGCCGGGATCTGTATTCCCCAGACCTACGACGAGATCACCGCGGAGAGCTCCGCGACACCATCGACATCAACGTGATCGGGGTCTGGAACACGGTCCGGGCCACCGTGGATCCGCTGATCGCGCGTGGCGGTGGATCGGTGATCATCACCAGCTCGTATGCGGGGAAGAAGGCGCAGCCCTTCATGATCCACTACACCACCGGTAAGCACGCCCTGGTCGGGATGACCCGTGGTCTCGCCGCCGAGCTCGGCGCCCACAACATCCGTGTGAACTCCGTGCACCCCGGTGCGGTGAACACCCCGATGGGGTCGGGCAGCATGCGCGAACGCATCGAACAGACCAATGAGGCCAACCCGCGGCTCGCCGGGATGGGCATGGTGTTTCTCAACCAGTACGTCGCCGAGGCCGACGAGATCGCCAACGTGGTCGCCTTCCTCGCGTCCGACGAGTCGGCGTTCATCACCGCCGAGCACATCTCGATCGACGGTGGTGCGCAGCACTACTGAGCTGTGCGCTCGCTGCGCGCCTGCGCCCGCAGCGCCTCGGCGGCGGCGTCGAGGGTCGCCCGCGCGGCGTCGGGATCGATCCGGCTCAACGACAACGCGGCGATGTCGGCGGCGACGGTGAGCCGGGTCAGTTGCCGCCGCACCCTCGCGTTGGCCCGGGGGAGCAGGGCGTCGACCCCGTGGCCGATCGCGTCGGTGAGCTCGCGGTGATAACCGGCGATCACCTCGTGCACCGCGGTATCCGAGCCGATCGGAGCCGCGGCGCTGACCAGCAGTAGACAGCCTTGCGGTGCATCGGGATTCGACGCCAGTGTGCCGATCGCGGCGCTCAGTGCGGTCAGGAAGTCCAGGATCGCCTCGGGTGCCACCGGGTCGGTGGTGAGCGGCTGCAGGCGCGGACGGACCACGGTGTCGAGGTAGTCCTCGACGGCGGCATCGAAGAGGCCCCGCATGTTGCCGTGGGCGTGGTAGATACTCGATCGGCCCACACCGGTGGCCTGTTCGACGTCGGCGACCGAGACGGCGTCGAAGCCGCGCCGCCAGAACAGATCGCGTGCCTGGCGGATCAGCTGCTGGGGGTCGTATCCGGCGGGGCGTCCCATGTGAACTCCGGTGATCGAGGGTTGACAAATTGTGCAACGATCATTCTAGTATAGTTCTGGAACGAACAGTGCACAATTGTGGAGGAGTACCCGATGGCCGTCGCCATGATCGTCGTCGCAGCCCTGGCCGCGGCGTTGCACGTCTACATCTTCGTGCTCGAATCCCTTCTCTGGACCCACCCGCGCACCCGCGCGACTTTCGGCACCAGCGCGCAGGAGGCGCAGGCCACCCGCGAGATGGCGTTCAACCAGGGGTTCTACAACCTCTTCCTGGCGATCATCGTCGTCATCGGCGTGGCCTGCTGGTTCGCCGACCATGCTGTCGGCGCTGCACTGATCGGCGCCGGTGCCGGCTCGATGCTGGCCGCGGGGCTGGTGCTGCTCGTCTCCTCGCCCGACAAGGCCCGCGCCGCCCTCACCCAGCTCGCGTTTCCCCTGATCGCCCTCGTGCTGCTCGGCGTGACACTCGCGCTGTGAGCCTCGTTCGGACTCCACACCCCGACATACACACCCCGACATCCACACCTTCAAGGAGAATTCGATGACCACCTCGACCAGCACCCAGATCCAACTCGTGAACCGGCCGGTGGGCTGGCCCACCCCCGATGACTTCCGCACGGTCGCCGTGGACCTTGCCGACCTCGCTCCGGGGGAGGTCCGCGTCGCCAACGAGTTCGTCTCCGTCGACCCGTACATGCGCGGGCGGATGATCGACACCCGCAGCTACGTCCCACCATTCGCCCTGGGGGAGACCATGACCGGCGGTGCGGTCGGCCGGGTCGTCGCGTCAAAGGCCGACGATCTGCCCGTCGGCACCCTCGTGCTGCATCAGCTCGGTTGGCGTGACGTCGCCCAGGCGCCGGCCGCCGAGTTCACCGCGGTGCCCGAACCGCCCACCGGCACATCGACATCGGTGTACCTCGGCGTCCTCGGCCTCACCGGGATGACGGCCTACGTGGGACTCACCGCGATCGCCGGGCTGAAAGACGGTGACATAGTCTTCATCTCGGGAGCCGCGGGCGCCGTCGGAAGTGTGGCCGGGCAGATCGCACGTCTGCTCGGTGCCACCTCGGTCATCGGTTCGGCGGGCGGGCCGGCCAAAGTGGATCTTCTCACCTCCCGGTACGGCTTCGACGCCGCCCTCGACTACAAGGCGGCACCGGTGCGAAAGCAGTTGCGGGAGCTGGCAACAGACGGAATCGACGTCTACTTCGACAACGTCGGCGGCGATCATCTCGAGGCTGCGCTCGACGTCTTCAACAACGGCGGCCGCGCCGCGCTGTGCGGGGCCATCTCCTCCTACAACGAGACGCAGGCACAGCCCGGGCCGCGCAACATGAGCAACATCATCACCCGGGGACTGACCCTGCGCGGCTTCACTCTGCCCTCCTACATGGGCCTCGCACGCGAGTTCAACGAGAAGATGGCGGCGTGGCTGGCCGATGGGAAAATCGTCCACGACGAGACCGTCGTGGACGGTATCGACCAGGCGGTGGATGCCTTCCTCGGCATGATGCGCGGGGAGAATGTCGGAAAGATGTTGGTGCGCATCTGATCCCAGAGGTGGAAACCGCTCGGCTCAGCGGGGTCGGGGCGTGGCACTGAGCCGAGCGGTGTCTGGGGGCCTCGGAGTCCGGGGCGTAGGTACCTCAGACGTCCGAACGGGGCGGTGGCGGCACCGCGCCGGTCATGATCGCCACCGCCTCGGCGGCGGTGTGCGTCTTCGGGGTCACGACGGTCGCCCGACGCCCCAGTCGCGCAATGTGAATGCGGTCGGCGACCTCGAAGACGTCGGCCATGTTGTGGCTGATCAGGATCACCGGCAGACCGGTCGCCCGCAACTCCTCGATCACCCGCAGCACCTGCCCGGTCTCCTTGACCCCGAGCGCCGCCGTCGGTTCGTCGAGCACCACCAATCGCGTTGCGAACGCCGCGGCGCGGGCCACGGCCACCGCCTGACGCTGGCCACCGGACAGGGTCTCGACCGACTGGGACATGTTCTGCACGGTGGCGATCCCCAGGCCGCTGATCTTATCGCGCGCCTGCTCACGCATGCCCCGCTTGTCGAGCATCCGCAACACCGACCCCAGTATCCCGGCGCGGCGTTGTTCGCGGCCGAGGTACATGTTGCTCGCGATGTCCAATGCCGGTGCGACAGCGAGATTCTGGTACACCGTCTCGATCCCCGCGTCGCGGGCGTCCTGCGGGATGCGGAAGTGCACACGCTGCCCGTCGAGGTAGATCTCGCCGGCATCGGGAATCAACGCTCCGGTCAGCGCCTTGATGAGCGTCGACTTGCCCGCTCCGTTGTCGCCGATGATCGCGAGCACCTCGCCCGGATAGAGTTCGAGGTCGACGCCGTCGAGGCCGACCACGCGCCCGAAGGTCTTGACCAGCCCGCGGGCCTGCAACACCGGTGCCTGCCCGGTCGCCGAGAGTCGGCCCAGCTCGGTCGGTTCCACGGTCTGGGCGCTCATGCGCTCACCCCTCGAATCCAGCGATCGATGGCGACCGCGGCGATCACCAGGATTCCGACCGCGAGCGTCTGATACTGCACGTTGACCCCGGCCAGAGCCAGGCCGCTGCGGAAC
>NZ_MVPX01000103.1:0-10869 GCF_002043085.1 Gordonia sp. i37
CCGCCGATCACGACGGCGGTGATGCTGTCGAGGTTGGCGTCGACGGCGGCGTTGGGACTCGCCGATCCGGTGCGCCCGATGAGAATCCAGGCGGCCAGGGCGAAGATGACGCCGGCCGTGGCATACACGCTGAACAGCACCCGTGAGGTCCGGATACCCGACAGGCGTGCGGCCTGCGAATCGTCGCCGACCGCGTATACGTGTCTGCCCCAGGCGGTCTGGCCGAGCGCGAACGCCACCACCGCGTACAGCACGAGCATGACGAGCACACCGGTGGTGATCCGGAACTGGCCCACCGGAATGGCGGTGCCGGTCCAATTGAGCAGTGACCCCAGCGAATCGCCGTCGATCGACTGGCCGCCGGAGAGGATCAGGGAGAGCGCGGTGAACACCGACAACGTGCCGAGGGTGACGATGAACGGGGGCAACTTGATGGTGGTGACGAGAACGCCGTTGAGGACGCCGCAGCCGAATCCCAGCACCAGCCCGATGAGCAGGGCCAGTGGGCCGGGTACGCCGTGTGCGCTCGCCAGCGAGCCCATCACCATCGTCACCAGGATCATCGCGGCGCCGACCGACAGGTCGATACCGGCGGTGAGGATGATCAGGGTCTGACCCAGGCCGAGGGTGGCGATGACCGCGACCTGCTGGACGACCAGCGACAGGTTGGTCGGTTCGACGAAATTCGGGTTGATGATGCCGAAGGCAATGATCGCCAGCAGGAGCACCGCCGCCGGCCCGAGCCACGGATATCCCAGCAGCAGGTGCTGAATCCGGTTGATGGGAGAGCGTTTACGCTGCTCGAACTCCTCGGCCGCGGTACTCGGTCCGGCCACGGATGTGTCGCTGAGGTCGGTGGGCATCGCCCCTCCTGTCGCATGCGGGCCCGTTGCGGTGGGACCGTCGATGATGCCGGTCAACTCTGTCCACCCCAGCACTGCTTGAGGCCTTCGGCCGCGGTGATGCTCGGGACACCGGCCTGGGGCTGATCGGTGACGAGGTTGACGCCGGTGTCGAAGTAGTCGAGGCCGGGCGTCACCGCGTGTTTGGTGCCGTTCTTGATGTACTCGGAGATCGCATCCACGCCGAGAGAGGCCATCTTCAGCGGATATTGCTGCGAGGTGGCGCCGATGACCCCGGACTGCACCAGCTTCATGCCGGGGTCACAGCCGCCGTCGACTGAGACGATCGTGGCCTGTTTGCCCGCGGCCTTCAGAGCGTTGGACGCGCCGCTCGCAGCGGGTTCGTTGATCGTGTAGACGAGGTTGATGTCGGGGTTCTTCGACAGGCAGTTCTCCATCGCGGTGCGGCCGCCGTCCTCGGCGCCCTGGGAGGGCTGGTTGCAGACAATGGTGTATTGGCCGCCGCTGTAGCGCCCGGTGGGAGCCTCGTCGCCGTTCTTCTTCGGGTCGTTCAACGCAATCCCC
Organism: Gordonia sp. i37; assembly: GCF_002043085.1. NCBI lineage: Bacteria > Bacillati > Actinomycetota > Actinomycetes > Mycobacteriales > Gordoniaceae > Gordonia > Gordonia sp. i37. Next base: position 1,428 of record NZ_MVPX01000103.1, read on the forward strand.
ATGCCCTGCAGGAAGCCCTGATCGCGGTTGTAGTCGACGGAGACCACCTTGTCGGAGTAAAGGTCGACCAGCGCGATCACCGCGGGCTTGCCCGCCAGCTTCTTCGCCGCCCATTGACCGATCAGCTCACCGGCACGGAAGTTGTTGGTGGCAAAGGTGATATCGACCGTGTTCGCCGGATCCGGTGCGGTGTCGAGGGCGATGACGTAGAGGCCGGCGTCGCGGGCCTTCTTGATCGCCGCGTTGACGCCGGGGCCGTTCGGGGTGACCAGGATCCCCTTGTCGCCGCGGGCGATGGCGTTCTCGATCGCGGTGATCTGCGACGCCTCGTCGCCGTCGGTCTTGCCCGAGGCGACGGTCAGGTTGATCCCGTCCTTCTTCGCTGCCTGCTCGGCGCCGTTCTGCATCGTGACGAAGTACGGGTTCGTCGAGGTCTTGGTGATGAGCGCGACACCGGGTTGACCGTTGCTTTCGCTGGAACAACCGGCCAGGCATGCGCCGCCCAGGCCAATGGCGACGGCCATCAGGCCGACGTGTCGAAGTGATCTCACAGCCCGTGTCTTCGGCGTCATGAGAGTGATCTCCCCTCCTCGCGGAATCCGCGAGAGATATTGATAACGTTGTCAGAAAGTTATAACCCAGGTCACATTTGAAGTGCAATGGCTTGTTGCGATCTGGGCAAACTGGCGCAGATAACGTTGTCAATGGTCACGTCAACGTTGTCACCGGTCCGGTGTTTGCAAGGATTGACCCACCGCGCGAGCGCGCGGCCTCGAGAGAAGAAGCGGGTGGGGAGTGACCAACCACGGATCGAACCGTCGTGCGACGATGCGCGACGTCGCCCAGCACGCCGGGGTCAGCATCAAGACCGTGTCGCGGGTCGTGAACGACGAATCCGGGGTGCGCCCGGTTCTGGTGGAACGTGTGCGGAAGTCGGTACGCGAGCTCGATTACCGACCCGACACCGCCGCGCGTAGCCTGCGTCTGACGGGCGGGCGTACCGCGACCATTGCGCTGATTCTCGAGGATGTGGCCAATCCGTTCTCGGCGATGATCGGGCGGGCGGTCGAGAACGTGGCCGTACCAAAGGGTTTCATGGTGTTCTCGGCGAGCGTGGACGAGGATCCGGGGCGTGAGCGGGACTTCGTGGGGGAGTTCGCCGCCCGTCGTATCGACGGGCTCGTCATCGCTCCGACCGGCGACGACCAGTCCTACCTGCTACCGCACATCGCCGCCGGTACCGCGGTGGTCTGCGTCGACCGGGAACCGCGCGGGTTGACCCTGGACACGATCGTGTCCACCAACACCCTCGGCGCGAGTGAGGGTGTACGACATCTGATCTCGGGAGGACATCGGCGCATCGGATTCATCGGTGACCTCGCGTCGATCATGACCGCCGAACAACGCCTCGACGGCTACCGGATGGCGCTCGCCGATGCCGGTATCCCGACCGATCCGTCGCTGGTGATCCGCGACGCGCGCAACGAGCACCAGTCCGAGATGGCCGCGATGCGGCTGCTCACCGCAGACCATCCACCCACCGCCCTGTTCACCGCGCAGAACCTCATCACCGTCGGTGCCCTGCGCGCGCTACGGCGACTGCATCTCAACCACTCGGTGGCACTCGTGGGCTTCGACGACTTCCCCCTCGCCGATCTCCTCGAACCCGGCGTCACCGTGGTGGCCCAGCAACCGACGGCGATGGGTGGCCTCGCCGCCGAGCTCCTCCTCGCGCGGATCACCGATCCCGCCACGCTGCCGGGCCGACATCTGGTGCCCACCAACCTCATTCGACGTGGATCGGGAGAGATCGCGGCGCCCTGAGAGGTGGGCGCGGTACTCACAGCCTCCGGAGCCGCCGGGCCGCCTCGGCGATCACCTCATCGCGCTTGGAGAAGGCAAAGCGCACCATGTGTCGCCACGGGTCCTTGTCGTCGGCGAAGACGCTGACCGGTACCGCCGCCACCCCGATCCGCTCCGGCAGGGTCCGGCAGAACGCCTCGCCGTCGGTGATTCCGAGCGGGCGCGGGTCGGCGCACACGAAATAGGTTGCCTCGCTGCGGTGCACCTCGAATCCGGCGTCGGACAGCGCCGCCGACAACAGGTCTCGCTTGGCCTGCAGGGCGTTCGCGCTGCGGGTCACCCAGTCCATCTCCGACTCGAGTGCGTGGGCCACGGCGGGCTGGAACGGGCCCGATCCGACGTAGGTCATGAATTGCTTGGCCGCGCGGGCCGCGGCGACGAGTTCGGCCGGACCGGACAGCCACCCGACCTTCCATCCGGTGCAGTTGAAGGTCTTGGCGGCACTGGAGATCCGGAGGGTCCGCTCGCGCATGCCGGGCAGCGTGGCCAGCGGGGTGTGCGTGCGGCCGTCGAACACCAGGTGCTCGTACACCTCGTCGGTGACCGCTACGACGTCGTGCTCGAGACACAGCCGCGCGATCTCGGCGAGGTCGTCGTCGTGCAGGACGGTGCCGGTCGGATTGTGCGGTGAGTTGACCAGGACCAGCGCGGTCCGCGGAGTGAACGCCGCGGCGAGCGCATCGCGATCGAGGCGAAAACCGTCGCCGTCGGGCCGCAGCGGCACGGTGCGCCGTACCCCGCCTGCCATCGCGACGGTCGCGGCGTAGGAGTCGTAGTAGGGCTCCACCATGATCACCTCGGCGCCCGGCTCGGTGAGCCCGACGATCGCTCCCGCGATCGCCTCCGTCGCGCCGACGGTGATCAGCACCTCCGAGTCGGGGTCGTAGTCGAGACCGTAGTACGCCCGCTGGTGTTCGGCGACGGCACGGCGCAGCCGCGGTACGCCGATTCCCGGCGGGTACTGGTTGGCGCCGCCATTGATCGCCGCGCACGCGGCGGCCAGCATCGAGGCCGGGCCGTCGGTGTCGGGGAACCCCTGGCCGAGGTTCACCGCGTCGTGGGTGACGGCCAGGGCCGACATCTCGGCGAAGATCGTGGCGGTGAACGGGCGCAGGCGGGTGACGGTGGCCATGGTCTCAGGCTGTCACATCGGCTCCGGTGACCGCTCCGGACCGAGTTCTTCGGTGGTCGCCGCTTCCATGCCGACACCAAGGAGGGTGCAAGCGGGTCGCCCGATGCTTACGGCACCAACCGCAGACCCCGAGAGGACACCCCCCATGAACACCACATTCGATCACCAGCCGGTCATCGAGCCGCTCGCCCGGCCCGGTCGACGTCTGGCCTGGCGTGCCGCCGTCGTCGCCGGGTGTCTCGGATTTGCGCTGGTCGCCGGGTGCGACATCAGCCTCGGTTCCGATGCCATCGACGATCCCGACGACATCATCGTCGGCGAATGTCTGGCGCTCGGCCCCGACGACGATCCCGGCAAGGTCGCCGCATCGGCGGCGTCGTGCGAGGACTCCGACGGTCTCACCTTCTACGTGGCCCGGCAGGTCGCTGCCGGCGCCGAGTGCGACGCCGCCAACACTTCGACGCTGACCTTCGGTGCCGACCGCGAGAGTCTCTGTCTGACACCGAACTTTGCGACCGGCAAGTGCTACCGGATACCGATCGGCGGTGACCTCGCCGATTATCGCGAGGTCGATTGCGGTGAACCGGCGCAGGACCGGACCGTTGTCGCGCGTGCCGTGCAGCGCGGGGACGAGACGATCACCTGCGCAGACGAGGACACGACCTGGTCGTTTCGCGCGCCGAAATCCATCGGGTACTGCCTACGGGAGGTGTGAGTGCGCGGCCGATCGCGCAGCCGATCGGAGGACACCCGAACACCCGACACCGACGTCGTCGGCGTGGGCCAGCCGGTAATGTGACCAGGGCTGACCGTCCGGCGCGAGCCGTGTGGAGGGCGCGTATCCGCTTCCGTCGTGCCGAGGAGGGCTGTCGAGGGTGGTCTACCAACCGGGTGACTCGTTCGCCGGCTACACGATCACGAGACTGATCGGGCGTGGCGGGATGGGCGAGGTCTACCTGGCCCGGCATCCCAGCCTGCCGCGCAACGAGGCCGTCAAGATCCTGCCGTCCGATCTCAGCCGCGACCCGATGTTCCGGCAGCGATTCATGCGCGAGGCCGAACTCGCGTCGAGCATCGTGCATCCGAACATCGTGACCATCTACAACTCCGGCGAGTACGAGGGGCATCTGTGGCTCGCCATGGAGTACATCGACGGCGTCGACGGCGGGGAGTTGTTGCGGCGCAGCCCCCGCGGGCTCAATCCCATGCTGGTGTCGGCGATCGCCACCGCGGTGGCGGCCGCCCTCGACGCCGCACATGCGCGCGGGCTGCTGCACCGCGACGTCAAACCCGCCAACATCCTCATCGCCGAGAACGATTCCGCCGACGGCGGCGACACCACCACGCCGCCGCGGGTTCTGCTGGCCGACTTCGGGATCGCCAAATCGACCGGCGACTTCAGCAACCTGACCTCGGCCAACATGTTTCTCGGCACGGTGGCCTATGTGGCACCCGAACAGTTGCTGGGTGCCGAGGTCGACGGACAGGCCGATCAGTATTCGCTGGCGGCCACCCTGTTCCAATTCCTGTGCGGCAGGCCGCCGTTCGAGGGGACAAGTCAGGCCAACATCATCGCCGCGCACCTGAGCAGCGCCCCGCCCACGGTGTCGTCGTTGCGGCCGGGCACCTCCGCGGCTCTCGACGAGGTCATGCACCGTGCGTTGGCCAAGACGCCGGCCGAGCGGTTCGGCTCGTGCGGTGAACTCGCCGAACAACTCGGGCGTGCCCTGCGTGCCTCGCCCACCCGGGTCGGGACCCCGGTGCCCGGGCCGACGGAGCTGATCCGGACCGCACGCCCGACGGTGTCTACACCACCCGTGGCACCGTCGACACCACCGGTCTACCCGCCGCCGGTGTCGCAACCGCCGGTGCCCCAACCGCCGGTGTCCCCGTATGCGCCGCCGCCGCAGTACTTTCCGCAGTCCGCACCCTCGGGTGCATTCCCGGGTCAACCGAACCAGCCCGGCCAGCCGAGTCACCCGGGTTTCACCGGTGGCTATCTGATGCCGCCTGCGCGACGTTCGCGCGGAACGGTGACGATCGTGTTGGTTTCGCTCGTGGCCCTGGTGGCGGTGATCATCGCCGGGGTGGTGGTGGCCAACCTGATCTCCGGCTCGTCCTCCGACACGACCGCGAGATCGTCGGGCAGCGCGTCGGCGACCGGTGCCGCGCCCGGCGCGACGACGCCCTACACCCGGCCGCCGGTGACCGAGGCGCCCACCACCGTCACCAGCGCGAGTCAGATCACCGTGGGCAACTGCGTGCAGATCGGCCGAGACCGCGATGCGCAGGGCAATGTGTCGACGGCGAAGGTCGACTGCGCCACTCCGGCGATGACCTTCTATGCAGCCGGTTTCATCGCCGATTCCGCCGACTGCCCCAACGACCACAACGCCAGCCTGACCTTCGGTGACTCGGGTGACAAACTCTGCCTCACACCGAATTTCGTGCCGCAGGAGTGCTACCAGATCCCGAGTTCGGGCGGCTCGCTATCGGACTATCACGATGTGGCGTGCGGGTCGGCCGCCGCCGCGGGCACCGTCGCCTTCCGCGTCACCAACCGTTCCACGAGCGCGCTGACCTGCGCGAGCGGCGAGGTGCGGTGGACCTTCGAGCAGCCCCTGTCGCTGGGTTACTGCCTGGCGCAGGTGTAGGCCTCAGCCCGCCGATTCCTCACCGATGGTGGGCCCGAGGAGGTCGTCGGCGTCGGTGATCCGGTAGGCGTAGCCCTGCTCGGCGAGGAAGCGCTGCCGGTGGGCGGCGTAGTCGGCGTCGAGGGTGTCGCGGGAGACCACCGAATAGAAGTGTGCTTGTCCGCCATCGGATTTCGGTCGCAGTAGGCGTCCGAGGCGCTGCGCCTCTTCCTGTCGGGAGCCGAAGGTGCCCGACACCTGCACGGCCACCGACGCCTCGGGCAGATCGATCGAGAAGTTGGCGACCTTGGACACAACGAGGGTCTGCAACTCGCCGGACCGGAAGCGATCGAACAGGGCTTCGCGCTCCTTGTTCTTGGTCGACCCCTGGATCACCGGGGCATCGAGTTCGCGGCCGAGTTCCTCGAGCTGGTCGATGTAGGCGCCGATGACCAGCGTCTGAGAGTCGCTGTGACGCGCCAGGATCGACCGCACGACGTTGACCTTGGTGTGTGCCGTCGAGCAGAGCTTGTACTTCGCCTCGTTCTCGGCGACGGCGTACTGCAGACGTTCCTCGTCGGTGAGGGTCACCCGCACCTCGATGCACTCGGCGGGCGCGATCCAGCCCTGGGCCTCGATGTCCTTCCACGGCGCGTCGTAGCGCTTGGGGCCGATGAGGGAGAACACGTCGCCCTCGCGGCCGTCCTCGCGAACCAGGGTGGCGGTGAGGCCGAGTCGTCGGCGGGACTGCAGGTCGGCGGTCATCCGGAAGACCGGCGCCGGGAGCAGGTGCACCTCGTCGTAGATGATCAGACCCCAGTCGCGGGAGTCGAATAGATCGAGATTCTTATACTCGCCCTTGGACTTTCGCGTCATCACCTGATAGGTGGCGATGGTCACCGGGCGAATCTCCTTGCGCTCACCCGAATATTCACCGATCTCGTCCTCGGTCAGGGTGGTGCGGGCGACCAGCTCCCGTTTCCACTGACGGCCCGCAACGGTGTTGGTGACCAGGATCAGCGTGGTGGCACCGGCCTTGGCCATCGCGGCCGCGCCGACCATCGTCTTGCCCGCACCACACGGCAGCACCACGACGCCCGAGCCGCCCGCCCAGAACGAGTCGGCGGCCATCTCCTGGTAGTCGCGCAGATGCCAGTCGCCCTGGTCGAGGCCGATCGGGTGCGCCTCGCCGTCGACGTAACCCGCGAGGTCCTCGGCCGGCCAGCCGACCTTGAGCAGGATCTGCTTGAGCCGTCCTCGCTCGGACGGGTGCACGACGACGGTGTCGTCGTCGATGCGGGCGCCGAGCATCGGGGCGACCTTCTTGTTGCGCAGGATCTCCTCGAGCACCGCGCGGTCGAGACTCACCAGCGTCAGTCCGTGGACGGGACTCTTGACCAGCTGGAGCCGGCCGAACCGACCCATGGTGTCGACGATGTCCATCAGCAGCGGCTGCGGCACCGCGTAGCGCGAGTAGGTGACCAGCGCGTCGACCACCTGCTCGGCGTCGTGGCCCGCCGCGCGCGCATTCCACAGCGCCAGCGGGGTCACCCGGTAGGTGTGCACGTGTTCGGGTGCGCGTTCGAGCTCGGCAAACGGGGCGATCGCTGCGCGAGCGGACGCCGCGTCGGGGTGATCGACCTCGAGCAGCAGCGTCTTGTCGGATTGCACGATCAGGGGTCCATCAGTCCCCCGATCCATTGTCCAGGTGTCTGCACGTCGCGTCGAATCCCGATCGCGCCCACCCTGGTGCCGACAGCGCCCTCCCAGCCCGCGACAGCGCCCCGCACCACGCCGACAGCGCCCCGTCGAGCGCTGTCGGGACTGAGCTGAGCGCTGTCGGCGCTGTGACGAGCGCCGTGGGCGAAGTGGTGAGCGCTGTCGGCGCTGATATGGCCGATATGCCCGAAATCGGGCGAGCTCCGAAAAGTCCGGAATCAAAAGGAGTTTCGCCGTCGTGGCGGACGGCGTACGCTATCCGGAGTACGGTCCTCCGGATATTGGTCCGTGGATCACCACACCAGGTCGGTGCATCGCACCGACGCGTCCACCGCACGTCGACAAGAGCGAGTTCTCGAATGTCCTCACCAGTTTCGCCCTCCGCCGAACCCGATCCCCGGCGGTGGAAGGCCCTCGTCTTCATCTGCCTGGCCCAGCTGATGGTGGTCCTCGACGGCACCGTCGTCCAGATCGCCCTGCCCGACGCCAAGGTCGACCTCGGTATCAGCGACGCCAACCAACAGTGGGTCATCACCGCATATGCCCTGGCCTTCGGTGGTCTGCTCCTGTTCGGCGGACGCATCGCCGACCTGTGGGGCCGTCGGCGCGCGCTGATGGTCGGCCTCGTCGGATTCGCCTTCGCCTCCGCGCTGGGCGGGGCTGCGGTCAACCAGGGGATGCTGTTCGGCGCGCGGGCATTGCAGGGTGCGTTCGGCGCGCTGCTCGCCCCGGCGGCGTTGTCGCTGCTGACCGTGATGTTCACTGCGCCCAAGGAACGCGCCCGCGCCTTCGGTGTCTTCGGTGCGATCGCCGGTGGTGGCGCCGCGGTCGGCCTGCTGCTCGGTGGCCTGCTCACCCAGACCCTCGACTGGCGCTGGACGATGTACATCAACGTGGTCTTCGCCGCCGTCGCGCTGTTCGGTGCGATCGTCGAGATCAAGGAGCCGCCGCGGGCCCACGACAACGCCACCCACCTCGACGTCCTCGGCGTCGTCCTGGGCGGCGGGGGACTGGCCCTGGTGGTCTACGGTTTCAGTCGTGCGGCCGAGGAGGGCTGGGGTGACACCGGAACCGTCATCTGCCTGATCGCGGCGGTGGTACTGCTCGCCGCGTTCGTCGGATGGCAGGCGCGCTACCGACATCCGTTGCTGCCCTTGCGGGTTGTCGCCGACCGCGCGCGCGGTGGGGCGTATCTGAGCGTCGCCATGTCGGTGATCGCGATGTTCGGCTCCTTCCTGTTCCTGACGCTCTACATGCAAGTGGTGCACCACTATTCGCCGCTGAGCGCCGGAGTTGCCTTCTTGCCCATGGTCGGTGGCATGCTGGTCGGCTCCACCCAGATCGCGGCGCGCCTCATCACCCGGGTGCCGCCACGGTTCCTGCTGGTGCCGGGTGCGCTCATCGCGGCCTGCGGAATGCTTCTGCTGAGCCAGATCTCGGCCGACTCCACCCGGTACTGGAGCGTGATCTTCCCGGCTCTGTTCCTGCTCGGCTGCGGGATGGGCACGGTGTTCATGACCTCGATGAATCTCGCCACCTACGGCGTCGAGCCACGCGACGCCGGTGTGGCGTCGGCGATGGTCAACACCTCACAGCAGGTCGGCGGCGCCATCGGTACGGCCCTGCTGAACACGATCGCCGCCACCGCGACGGCCTCCTACATCACCGGCCACATGGCCTCGGTGCACGGACCGGCCGACGCGAAGGTATTGCAGGCACAGGCCATGGTTCACGGTCAGAGCATCGGATTCTATGTCGCCGCAGCCATTCTCGCGGGTGTGGCGCTGGTGGCCGGGCTCCTGATCAACGTCCGGCGGCCGATCGGCGACGCACACGAGTCCGAGCCGGTCGCGGTGGCCGCGGGCTGACCCGGGCGCTGATCGGCGCCGGTCAGCCGTCGAGCAGTTCGACGCTGGTGATGCGATGCAGCGAGAACCGCTGTTCGTCGTCGGTGCCGTCCTCGATCCCGATGAGCTGACCGGCGCCGAGGGTCTGCGGGGACACCACGTGTCGTGACGCGCTGCCATGCGCGTCGACGTAGCCGACGCGCAGTTTCCGGTTGGCGCGCAACGCCAATCGGATCAGCGCGGTCGTC
>NZ_MVPX01000104.1:0-11465 GCF_002043085.1 Gordonia sp. i37
GACGAGCTCACCCGCCGAATCCTCACCGGCCGGGGCGAATCCGGCGGCGCGCAGAACGTCGAGCACATCACGGATCTCGCTGGGCGACACCGCAACCGTGGGTGCCAGCGCGCGGAGCGCCAGACGTTCGGTGGCATCACTGCGCAACACCGCCGCCAGGGTCGCGGCATCCTCGCACCGGATGAACGACGAGGCGATCCCGACCCGGAGCGCACCGTGTCGGCGCGCCACGTCCTCGATCAGGTAGGTCAGCGACTGCGGCACCGGTGTGCGGGAATGCGTGGTGAACATGGTGATCAGTTCACTGCTGGACCGGCCGGCATCGAGCGCACGGCGCACACTGTCCTCGCTGATCCGGTACACCGATGCGGCGCCGCCGGATTCGAGGTCGGCCACCAGCTCCACCTGTTCGGCGAGTTCGGCGGTCATCGGTCCGGGCACGGTGATCGTTAGATCGGCCTGGGTGAGGAAATGATCGACCGGCGCCGGCAGCGCCTTGCGCATGGCGGCGAGCACCGCCGAATCGTCGTCGGCGGGATCGGCGTCGAGCACCGCCCGCCCGACCGTGGTCAACGCGTGATGCCCGACGACGCCGACCGCGCGCGCCTCGTCGAGCGTCGCACCGACCACCCGCGAGGTGAGACGACGCATCTGGTGCGGGTGATCCCAGCCGAGGGTGGCCACGAGCCCGGCGACCGACACCGGTGTCGCCGGCGCCGTCCGCCGCAGCGCGGTGAGGATGGTGCGACGCACGGTCGGGGCGTGGGAGTCGTAGATCTCGGCCGAGAGCGCCGGGATCGTGGTGCCGTCGCGGTCCGGCTCGCCGACCTGCCAGGCGTTGCGCGGCATCGTCAGCCAGGCCTCGAGCAGGGTGTGCCACTGGCGTTCCGGAGGCTGGTGCAGCCAGGTGTCCGACGTCGTCGTCGGGGCGAAGGCGTGCTCGCCGGTGTCGCCGGCCGGTGGGGGATCGGGAAATCCGGAGTCGATCAATCGTGCGTGACCGAGGAGCTCGACGATCAGTGCGAGCCGGGGCTGATCGAGGCCGGTGGTCTTGCTCAGGCGGCGTAACTCCCGCACGCCGAGGGCCCCCGACCGCAGGATCGCCGCCGGCGCCGACCCCAGTGCGCGGAGCACCGTGGTGGCGTGCCGGATCAGTTCCAGCGCCTCGCCACCACCTGCGGCGTCGATGTCGCGGGCCGAGAACCGGCGCGGCGCCGAGGAATCGTCGGGTACCGGACGCTCGAGGGTGTCGGTGCGCAGAGCCGGTTCACCCCGCAGCAACTGCCCCGATTGTGCAGGGAGCTCGACGGTCTGGTGATCGATCCGCGCGAGCAGACCGTCGGCGATCAGGCGTGCGACCGGCGATTGCGGGTCGGCGTCGGGTGCCGCGTCGCGGCTGCGACCCAGCGCCGGGCCCCGGGAGAGCGCCGCGAGTAGTTCGCGCTGCCGCTCGTCGAGGGCGTCGAGACGCGACCGCAGGTCCTCGGGTGTCACGTGTGCGAGCGGGCCCGTCAGGTGCAGCCCGCGCCACGGCAGCGCCGAAGTCGCATTGCCGGCGACGTGCAGGGCGTCGTCGGGGCCCCAGATCAGGGCGAGCCGACGCAGATGGGCGATGCGCTCGAGGATGTCGTCGTGCCCGGCGCGATCGGACAGCGCGTCGAGCACCGACGACGCCGACACCGTCGCCGCAGCCGGTGGGCCCGCGGAGATGATCACCTCGAGCACGGCGATGTCGAGCAGGTCGAGACGCTCGCCCGCCAGCGCGACCGACGCCGCGGAGAGCGCACGTTGCGCGAGAACGCGGCTGCCCTGCGGGGGCGGGGAGGCGAGGTCGGGACGCAGTGCGAACAGATCCGCCAATTGATCGTCGGTGCGCGAGATCAGGTCGCCGGCAAGCCCGTCGGCCCGATCATCGGAACTCATTCGGCCGATTCTACCGAGCGCGCCACGCGACCCCTTCTCACGCGGGCAGGTTCAGCAGCGCCGGGGTCGACACTTCCTTGTCGTCGCCGCTGTCGCCGTTGCCGACCTGGCCCGCGGAGTTGCGGCCCCAACAGTAGATCGAGGTCTCGTTGACGACCGCGCAGGTCGTGCCCAGCACGGTCTCGACGGCGGAGACGGTTCCCGACAGGGCGGTGATCTGGGTCGGCGAGGTGGTCGCCGACCCGGAGCCGATGCCGAGTTGCTGTCCCTCGTTGTCTCCCCAGCAGAACAACTTGCCCTGCGACACCGCGCAGGTCGAACCCCAACCGGTGTTGATCTGGGTGACCCCGGTCAGCCCGACGACCGGCGTCGGGGTGTGCTGGGCGTTCTTGGTGCCGTCGCCGATCTGGCCGTACCGGTTGTCGCCCCAGCAGTAGGCCTTGCCCGACGCCGACGCGCACACGGTGATGTATTGGTTCGGGTCATCGGTGACGCCATAGGTGCCGACCGAGATGGAGTCGGCGTCGGTGACGGCGACCTTCTGCGGGGTGTTGGCCCGCGTGGTGGCCCCGGTGCCGAGTTGGCCGCTGTCGTTGTTGCCCCAACAGTAGACGGCGTCGGCGATGGCGCAGGTGGTGCCCTGTGCGGTGGCGACGCCGGTGACGGTGCCGCTCAGTCCGGTCACCTCGGTGGGGGTTGAGGTCTTGTCGGTGACCGAGTCCACGCCGACCTGCCCGTCGTCGTTGTTGCCCCAGCAGTACAGCTTGCCGCCCGCGATGGCGCAGGTGCTGCCGAAACCGGTGGCGATCGCCGTCACCGTGCCGGACAGCCCGGTCACCGGTGTCGGCGTCTGGGCGTCGGAGGTGGTGCCGGTGCCGAGCTGGCCGTAGCCGTTGTCGCCCCAGCAGTAGGCCTGACCTCCCGAGACCGCGCACGTGCTGGTCTTGAAGTCCTTGTCGGTGTCGACGTACCCACCCAACGAGACCGCGGTCACGGTGGGAAGATCGACCTTGACCGGGGTGGGCGACGCGGTGGTGCCGCCGTTGGCGAGCTGATTGTCGTAATTGGCTCCCCAGCAATACAACTGCTTGGCCGAGATGCCGCAGCTGGAGTTGCCGTAGACAGCGAGCACCGTGGGATGTCCACTGGCCGTTGGCTGGTCGTCATCACCGCGGAAAGCGCCTGCGGCGAAGGCGATGCCGAGTCCGACGACGAGCAGGACGACCACGGCGGCGGCCGCCAGGGAGACGATCAGGCCGGTGCGCTTCTTCTTCGGGGCCGCCGGTGTGGAGAGCGGATAGCCGCCACCGATGAGGTGCGGCGGCGTTCCCGGCGGAAACGTCGGGGGTATGCCGCCGGCCGCTGCGGGCGCGCCGAACGGTGCCGATTGATACGGCGAATTCGGTTGCGAGGGTGGGTTGTTGGCGACCGTCGGGCCAGCCGGCGCGTAGCCGCCGGGCATCGCGGACGGTATCTGGCCGGGGTAGGACGGATTCTGGTTGGGTACCGAGGGGTTTGGATGCGAGGGATTCGGATGCGACGGCGGCGGCGTCGCATAGGACGGCGGCGGCGTCGGCTGCGACGGTGGCACGGTCGGCTGGGAGTACGGGCGGTTCGCCCCGACGAAAGGTCCTGCCGCCGGGTTCGACTGGTGCGATGGCGGTGTGGGGTTGCCCCGCCCCTCGAATGCTTGACCCCGGCCCTCGAATGCCTGACGCAGCGCCGTCGAGAACGACCGGCAGTCGGGGTAGCGGTCGGCGGGATTCTTCGACAGTGCCTTCGCGATCACCGGATCGAGGGTGCCGAGATCGGGGCGTAGCGAGCTGATCGGTGGGATCTGTTTGGTCAGATGCGCCATGACCAGTGCCGAAGGCGTGGTGGTGGTGAACGGGGCCTGCCCGGTCAGGAGCTGGAAGAGGGTGCACGCCAACGAATACTGATCCGAGGAGGCTGATGCGTCGTGACCCTCGATCACCTCGGGGGCACAGTAGGCCAGCGTGCCGATGAAGGCACTCGTCGCGGTCAGTGACGTCGAGTTGACGAGTTTGGCGATGCCGAAGTCCAGCACGGTGACCCGGGCGATCTGACCGTGTTCGTCCCGGCTGACGAAGATGTTGGCCGGTTTGACGTCACGGTGGATGATGTTGCGCCGGTGGGCGTAGTCGAGGGCGTCGGCGACACGGGTGGTCACCTCGATCACGTCCGACGGGGAGATCGCGCCGTGGGTGAGGTCGGCGCCCTCGAGGTAGTTCATGGTGAACCACGGGGTGCCGTCGGTGTTGATGCCGTACTGGTGGATCGAGATGATGCTGGGGTGATCGAGCGCCGCGGTGGTGCGCGCCTCGTTGGTGAAGCGCCGCTGGAAATCGGGGTCGTGCGCACCGGCCAGCGAGATGACCTTCAGGGCCTCCCGCCGCAGCAACTGCGGGTTCTCGACGAGGTACACCTCACCCATCCCGCCCGAACCCAGCAGGGACACCACCTTGTAGCCGGCGACCTGCGAACCTGGACTCAGAGGCACGATTCTTCCTTCGATCGGGGGTGGACCGCTGGCCTGTGACCTTACCCAACGTGCTCTGAGATCGGCCTTCGTATCATTCGAACGATGGGCCCACGACGCGGACGTCGGTGATGAGACGACGCGGGCGTCGGGGACCAAACGGTGAGCGCACCGCGTGCCGCGGAGCACGCCGTGGCACAATATGCGCGTGGCTGAGAGCAATTCGAAGAAGCACTACGTGGACAACGGCTGGCCGAAGGCCTCCGACGGCGACGGTCCCGAGCACGCGGTCTCGGAGTTCGCGGCCGCGCTGCCCGGCGCGTTGTCGCCGTTCGGCGAGGTGGAGTTCCCGCTGCCGGCCGACGAGGTCAACTACATCAACCCCAAGACGGTCATCAACCGCTGAGCGCGGTGACCGAGTGAGTGCGGTGCCCGATCCGCAGTCGTCTGCCCGGTTGTCCCACGTCGACGACTCGGGTACGGCCCGCATGGTCGATGTGGGGGACAAGTCGGTCACCCAGCGCCGCGCCGTTGCCGGCGGCACATTTCGCACCAGCACCACCGTCATCGACCTGCTGACCTCGTCGTCATTGCCGAAGGGTGACGTCCTCGCCACCGCGCGGATCGCCGGGATCATGGCGGCCAAACGCACCGATTCGCTCATTCCTCTCTGCCATCAGCTTGCGCTGTCGTCGGTCGACGTCGACTTCACGATCGGCACCGATCACATCGACGTGACGGCTGCGGTCACCACCGCGGGCCGGACCGGCGTGGAGATGGAAGCACTGACCGCGGTGGCGGTGGCCGGACTCACGCTGCACGACATGGTCAAGGCCGTCGACCGTCACGCACGCATGGACGGAATCCGGCTCCTCGAGAAGTCCGGCGGACGGTCCGGTGACTGGCACCGAGGAGACGAGCGCGGGCCACACGCGGACCCCGGGATGCAACCATGAGCACGCAGCGCATCGCGCGGATCGTCGTCGCCTCCACCCGGGCCTCCCGTGGTGCCTATCCCGATCGCACGGGCCCGATCATCGCCGAGTGGCTCACCGACCACGGGTTCACCGTCGACGAGCTCGACGTCGTCGCCGACGGCCCACCGGTGGGTGATGCGATCCGGGCCGCGATCTACGCCGACGTCGACCTCGTCCTCACCACCGGCGGGACCGGGCTCGCACCGACCGACCGGACCCCCGAACAGACGCGACTGCTGCTCGACATCGAGATCCCCGGTCTCGCCGACGCCATCCGCACCGCGGGTCTGCCGCAGGTGCCGACCGCGGTCCTCTCCCGTGGCACCGCCGGGGTCGCCGGCACGACGCTGGTGGTCAATCTGCCCGGCTCGACCGGCGGTGTGCGCGACGGCCTTTCGGTCCTCGCCACCGTCCTCGACCACGCTCTCGACCAAATCCGCGGCGGCGACCACTGATGAACTCGTGTCACCGATTGAATGGTTGTCACCGTTTGAATGGTTGTCACCGATGACCGCCGGCAACCCGGTGGTGGTCGTGCACACGGCGGTGAGCGTCGACCCGATCGCACTCGCCGACCACGAGGCCCGCGTCGTCGCGGCTGCCGATGGACATGCCGGCGCGGTCGTCGGGTTCGTCGGCGCGGTCCGCGACCACGACGGCGGCCGCACGGTGACGAGTCTGTCGTATTCGGCGCACCCGGACGCCCCGCGCGTGCTCACCGAGGTGGTCACCGAGATCTGTGCGGCCGCCGACGGCGTCCGGGCGGTCGCGGTCTCCCATCGGGTGGGTGACCTGTCGGTCGGCGACGTCGCCTTCGTCGTCGCCGTGGCCGCCGATCACCGCGCCGAGGCGTTCGCGTTGTGCGCGCGACTCGTCGACGAGGTCAAGGCGCGCATACCGGTGTGGAAACACCAGTTCTTCGGCGACGGAACCGACGAGTGGGTCGGGTCGGCCTGATCACGGGCATCACCTGATACAGGTCACCACCTGACACCGGCCACAACCGACACACCCCCCGACAATTGGAAAAGGGCCCCGCACGGCGTCGAGCAACGTGCGGGGCCCTTCGTCAGGGCTGAACCGATCGGGTTCAGGGGAGCGGGACGAGTCCCTTGTTCTCGTTGAACAGGCGCAGCTGATCCGGGGTGAGCTGGTAGCCGCTGTCCTTGGCGGCCTTGAGCAGGTTCTGCACCTCGGGGCTGACGCCGGCCTGGCTGACCTGATCGATCGCCTGGTCGGTGCTGGTGGCGTTCGGGGTGTTCGCGAGACCCTTGGCGGGCGCCTGGGGCGCATCCGGACGCGGGGTGTCGGCCGGGGCGGTCCGCGGGGTGGCCCCCGACAACCCGGTGCCGCAGACCGGCCATGCGCCCTTGCCCTGGGTGGCCAGGACTCGCTCGGCGACGGTGATCTGCTGCTCCTTGGAGGCCTGGTCGGCGCTCGGCGCGAACTGGGTGCCACCGTTGGCGGCCCACGTGCTCGGGCTGAACTGGAGTCCACCCTGGTAGCCGTTGCCGGTGTTGATGGCCCAGTTGCCACCGGACTCGCACTGGGCGACCTGATCCCACTCGGAATCGGAGGCGGCATGTGCCGAGCCGGTGCCCAGCAGGGCCGCGCCGCCGCCGAGAACGGCTCCGGTCAGCGCGATCTTCGCGAAGGTCTTGGTTGCGGTGGTGGTCGACGGCTTGCGGTGACGTCCGGACATAAGTCGAATAACCTCTCTCCACGCGCCTGCGAGGTCAGCTGTCGGGTTCGAGCGAGAGGTGCTCGGTCACGATCGCCGTGCGGCGACCGGACTTAACCCCAAGGGCGTCTGTCGACGTCCGTTCTTCCTTGCGGAAAAGGGTGGGTCCCCCGTCCTCGTTCCAAGATGTGTGCTCGTCATTCCACCGGAGGAACGAGGCTCGGCGCGACCGGTGGAAATCTTGGTGTGTTGTTTGCTGTGCTGTGACCTTCTGTGAAGGACGCTTCGTACAGTACGACGTCTGAGAGCGGGAATCACCCCGTCCTGACAACCCATTTTCGGCGTGCCGGTGGGTCTTTGGGCCCTGTTTCGGTGTCCGTGCAGTTCACGGGCGTGACGCCCGGTTCGTGTCCATCTCGTTATTGACTCGTTATGTGATCAAGTTCACAAGTGAGCCGGGTGTGTCAACCCCCGGCGAACGGGGGGAGAACGTCGATCGTGTGCGTCGGACCGAGGCGCCGCGTGCGGTCGCACAGCGCGATCTCGTCGCGCAGATACGAACACCGCTTCAACACCCGCGCCAACTCCGGATTATCGGCTGCCAGAATGTGTTCGAGCTCACCGAGGGTGATGTCCTCGGCGATGTCGCGCACGTCGGATTCGGTCTTCGCGGCCGCGGAGGCGGCGGCGAAATAACGGATCGTCACACGCATCCGCTCAGCCCCCGATCGCCGACATCGGACGGTCCGGCTGCCGGAATCCCGCGGTGTTGACCGCGTGCCCGGCGCGCTTGGCCCAGGTGTTCTCCCGCCACAATTGCGCGATCCGACGATCGACGTCGAGCTCGTCGTCACCACCGCCCCGCAGCACGGGCATCAGCGAGGTCTCGGCGTCGGCGAACAAGCAGTTGCGCAGCGCCCCGTCCGCGGTCAGCCGGGTCCGGTCACAGTCACCGCAGAACGGGCGCGTCACCGACGCGATCACGCCGACGCGGGCAGGTACTCCACGGGCGTCGGTGTGGCCATCGACGAGGAAGGTCTCCGCAGGCGCACCTCCACGCGGCACGGTGTCGGGACGCAACCGGAGATGCGCCGACAGCACGTCGAGGATTTCCGTCGCGGTGACCATCCGCGACCGATCCCACCGATGTCCGGCGTCGAGCGGCATCTGCTCGATGATCCGCAGCTGATATCCGGCGTCCAGGCAGAACCGGGCGAGGTCGACCAGTCCGGCCAGGTCCCGACGATCGGGGACGACCGCGTTCACCTTGATCGGATACAACCCCGCGCGACGGGCGGCGTCGAGGCCGGCGAGGACGTCGGGCAGCCGATCACGTCGGGTGATCTCGGCGAACCGGGCGGGATCGACGGTGTCCAGCGAGACATTGATGCGCGTCAGCCCGGCCTCGACGAGACCGGCGGCACGGCGCCTCAACCCGAGGCCGTTGGTCGTCATCGCGATCTCCGGGCGCTGCGGCAGCGAGGTGACGGCAGCGATGATGTCCTCGAGGTCGCGGCGCAGCAGCGGCTCGCCTCCGGTGAACCGGACGGTGCGGATGCCGAGGTCGGCGACGGCTATCCGCAGCACCCGGATGAACTCGGCGGTGGTCATCACCGACTCGGTCGGCAACCAGTCGAGGCCCTCG
Source organism: Gordonia sp. i37 (assembly GCF_002043085.1). NCBI lineage: Bacteria > Bacillati > Actinomycetota > Actinomycetes > Mycobacteriales > Gordoniaceae > Gordonia > Gordonia sp. i37. Next base: position 8,727 of record NZ_MVPX01000104.1, read on the forward strand.
GCGGGCATGCAGTAGTCGCAGCGCAGATTGCAGCGGTCGGTCACCGACACCCGCAGATCGGTGGCCACCCGGCCGAAGGTGTCGCGCAGCGGCCCGGACGTGGGTGCGGTCGACGCCCCGGACCGCGCCTCGTCCGCCGCGTGCCGTAGCACCGACGGCAGCGGCAGGCCGAGATCGACGACGGTCATCGGCGCGCGGGATCGTCGTCGGGAATCCGTGCCTGTAGAGCACGAAAGGTGCTGGCGTGGAACACGAGTGGCTCGACATCCGGGTCGGCGTCGAGACGCCGGATGCGCAGCAGCACCAGCAGGTGATCGCCGGCGGGGATCTCACTCTCGATCGTGCACGACAGGTGAGCGGCCGCACCCGGGATGAACAGGGCTCCGTCGTCGGAACCGAGCGGCTCGATACCGTCGAACCGTCGCGGTGCCGGACCGGCGAGCTGACGGCACAACTGTGCCTGGTCGTGGGCGAACACGCTGACACCGACGGTGCCGGCGTCACGCAACCGCGGCCACGTCGTCGAGGTGTTCTGCACGCACACGCTCACCAGCGGCGGATCCAGCGACACCGACGTGAACGCACTCGCGGCCATCCCGACCAGTTCCGGGCCGGTTGAGTCTGTGGGCTCGGAGGACTCCTGGGACTCGGGCGCGCCACGATGGCAGCAGACCGCGACCACGCCCGACGGAAAACAGCTGTACGCCCGCTTCAGCGCACCCTCGTCCGATGCCGGCGCGAGAGCGGCGTGGGTGGCGATCACCGAGGGTCGATCGACAGAAGCCGACACACGATCACCGGGCCCCGCGGCCCGACCGCAACGCGTAGACGACGCCCAGCAAGAAGCCCAGCGGGGCGCACATTGTCAACAGATACACCGCGGTCGGAGCGGTCTCGCCGTGATCGGCCACCGGGGTGACGAACAACGCGATGATCGCGAGCACCCCGATCACGAACACCACGCCGGCCACCTGCAGCAGTCGCGACGGGGGCGACTCGCCGGCTCCCGGCGTCAGCGAGCGACGATCGCCGTGTGCCTTCGGCCCGCTCGCTTCGCTCCCGGCGCCGGCGCCGTGCTTCCTCTCCATGGTTTCCACGGTAGAGCACCCGGGGTGACGATGACGGTGTCGTGCCCGGTCAGCGCGCGGCTCACGCTGCCTCGAGAAACCGTTTTGCCCATTGGCTAGACTGGCATCACCAGGCGCCTTGCTCATTGTCGTGGGTCAGGGCGCCCTTTCATGTGGTGGATCGACCGCATGAAACAACGACGTTCGAGTGAAGGTGAGCACAGTGCCGAGCGGCAAGGTGAAGTGGTACGACGCCGAGAAGGGCTTCGGTTTTCTCGCACAAGAGGGCGGCGAGGACGTGTACGTGCGTTCGTCGGCGTTGCCCGACGGCGTCGAGGCGCTCAAGCCCGGCCAGCGGGTGGAGTTCGGGATGGCCGCGGGGCGTCGGGGCCCGCAGGCATTGACGGTCACCGTGCTCGAACCCGCGCCAAGCGTCACCAAGAACACCCGTGAAGCCGCGCGCAAAGAGGTCAAGCGGCACAGCCCCGACGAACTGCATGGCATGGTCGCCGACCTCATCACCCTTCTCGAGGGCAAGGTGCAGCCGGATCTGCGCAAGGGTCGCTACCCGGATCGTAAGACCGCACAACGCATTTCCGAGGTCGTGCGCGCCGTCGCCCGCGAGCTCGACAGCTAGGGCATGTCTCCCAAGCTCACCCTCACTTGGGCGGCGCGGTGTCGGCGGCGATCAGTCCGCGCGCGATGTCGGTCGACCCGTCCGGGTTGGTCGCCACCGCAGATGCCGCGGTGATCGTCACGCCGAGCAGCACCCGGTCCGGGCGCGACCGCAGGGCGACCGTGTAGGTGGTGTTCGACGCCTGCGGTGATTCTTCTTCCACCAGGCCCTGCGGGGTCCAGTAGAGGGTCGTGAGATTCCACGGAGCCTTGGCGACCGTCTCCGAGACCGACAGCAGCGCCGTCGAGTTCAGGGGGATCGGCACCCGCGGGGTCGTGCGCTGAGGCTGATCCCGCGGCGGGGTGCACTCGCGCACGAACACGTCACACCACCGCGCCGGCTGCACCGTGTGGAGGTCGCCGCCGACGGCGAGCTGGATGTACGCGTCATCCTTGTGCTCGCCGGTGTTGCCGGCCACCAGGATGCCGACACCTGCCGCGACGACGACCACGAACGCGACGGCCACTGCGGCGATGATCGCGATCGCCTTCTTCTCACCGGGGTTGACCACGCTCTAGTGATATCCCATCCGCTTGGTGGGTTGAGCACCCGGTCCGGAAGCATCGCGGGACGACGGACCCCGCGCCGGGCCTGCCGGTCGGTGCGGTCGGGTGGGCGCCGACGCCGGATCCGCGGGGCGGCCTCCCGGATGGCCGTCCGGGCGATCCGGACGGACCGCGGCATGTCGCTGCGTCGGATGGCTGTAGGCCGGTGTACCGAGATCGGCGAACGACATGGTCGGCTCGGCATGCTCGGGACGCTCACCACCGAGGCCGGGGACCAGGGAACGTCCGCGGTCGGTGAGCACCGTCTGCGCGAGTCCGAGCCCCAGCAACACCGAGACGACGGTGAACCCCACCCACAGCGTCGTCGGCAACAGCACGCCGAGAGCGGCACCGAGTACCCAGCACAGCTGCAGCACCGTCTCCGATCGCCCGAACGCCGATGCCCGTGACTGCTCGGGCAGATCGTCCTGGATCGACGAATCGAGGCACC
>NZ_MVPX01000105.1:0-4242 GCF_002043085.1 Gordonia sp. i37
CCGATCGCCCGAACGCCGATGCCCGTGACTGCTCGGGCAGATCGTCCTGGATCGACGAATCGAGGCACACCTTGCCTATCGCGCTGGTGCCGGAGGCGACCAGCGCGGTCGCCGTCGCCAGCACGATGTTGCCGAACACCGCTGCCAGCACGGCCATCACGAAGCATGCGGCCGTCGAATACAGCACGATCTTCGACGGGTTGCGCAGCTCCAGACGTGTGCCGACCCCGTTGCCGATGGCGTTGCCCACACCTGCCGCGGCGCCGACCGCGCCGATGGTCGCGAGCTGCTTCCAATCGGAGTGCACGCCTTGCTGGGACTTGGCGTAGAAGGCGATGTAGAGCGTCAGGAAACCGGTGAGGATGCGGATGGTGCCGTTACCCCACAGCGCAGCGACCACCTTGCGCCCGAGGGGCTGACGCATTTTCGCGGCCAGCGCCTTGGCCCCGCCGCGCACGCCCGCCCGCCCCGGCGCCGCGGCTGCGTCGTGCGGGGCGTGATAGGTCAGCGTCGCCGGGATCTCACCCTCGGTGACCTCGACCCACGACGGGATGCGCATGCACAGATACGCACCGAATGCGGCGATGACCGCCAGCCAGAGCATCGCCCCGGGCAGATGCCACGGCAGCGCCTTGGCCAGCAACACCTCGAAGAGCCCGGCCACCGCGCCGCCGATGATCGTGCCGCCGACCAGGCCGAACATCGTCAGCCGGGAGTTCACCCGCGGCAGGTCGATCGTCGGGGGGACCACCCGCGGGGTGACCGCCGACTTGAGCACCCCGAACGACTTGGACAGCACCAGCAGCCCCAGCGCGCAGGGATAGAGCACCCACGGGTCGTAGTTGAGCTGATCGGCCACCGGATCCCAGCTGACGTTGGTCATGATCAGCAGGGCGAGAACCACGCGGGCGCCGAAGGTGGTGGCCATCGCGATCCGGCGACCCTGCTGCAGTCTGTCGAGCAACGGCCCGATCAACGGCGCGATGAGCGCGAACGGTGCGATGGTGAGCGCGAGATACAGCGCCACCGACACCTTGGACTGTCCGGTGGCAGCCGAGAAGAACAAGGTGTTGGCCAACGCGACCGCCATCGCCGCGTCGACGGCGAAGTTCACGATCACCGGCAAGGTCAGCGCGGTCAGCCCGGACTGATCGGCGCCGTCGGCGGTGGCGGCCTGGTGGATCTTGCCGAGCCCCTTCGCGGTCAACTGCCTGCTGCGCATCGCCGCCACCCGCGCGACCGTGATCTTCTTCGGCGCCTCCGGCGTCGGATCGGTCGGCAGGGCTTGCGTCCGATGGCCGCCCGATCCCGTCGCGTCATGGGGATCGGTCGGCGTGTCGTCGAGGGGCGGCAGGTGCGGATTGTGGGTCCGCGGCGGCAGATATGCCTCGCCGCGGTTCCCGCCCGGCGGATTGCCGTGCGACGGGATCCGCGTCGGGGTGGCTCGGCGGCGTGCGCCGTCGGCCGGATAATTCGCGGCCCCGGGGTGGTCGACAGGGTCGCGTCGGGTACGCGCGGCAGCCGCAGGGCCCGTGGTACCCGCGGGTGCAGCGGCGCTGTCCTTCGACTTCCGTCCGATCACGCGTCAATTGTTCCTCATCGGCCGACCGGCCCGCCGTATGTGTCGTTCGGAAGTGTCGCGCGCAGCCGCTGTGACCCGTGGTCCCCGGGTGAGGCACACTGGAGGGCGTGACTGGAGTAATGGACGGCCCGCGGTTGCTCGACGCCGTCGAGGTCGCCCGTGCCGCGCTCGTCGAGGACGGGCACGAGCCGGGTGCCCACCGTCAGGCGATCGCGGAAGGCGAATGGGCCGCAGCACACTACTTCGACGCCGATCTCACCGGATACCGCGGCTGGCAGTGGTGCGTGGTGGTTGCCGGCGCGCCCGGGACCGACGCTGTCACCGTCAGTGAGGTGGTCCTCCTGCCGGGCGAAGGTGCGCTGCTCGCGCCCGAATGGGTGCCGTGGAGTGAGCGCGTCGCGCCGGGCGATCTGACGGCAGGCGACATGCTCGCCGCCGACTCCGACGATCCGCGGCTCGTTCCCAACCACGTGGACAGCTCGAGCGCCCTGCTCTCCGAGACTGCCGTGCCGGAGGTCGCCGACGACTACCCGGCCGACGACGTCGAGGCCTCGGCGCCCGACCCCGAGGACCTGGCCGAGGTGGCCGGCGCACTCGGACTCGGGCGGAAGCGGTTGCTCAGCCGAGAGGGCCGTGACGCGGCCGCGCAGCGCTGGTACGACGGCGAGCACGGTCCCGGCGCAGAGATGGCGGTTGCGTCCCCTTTTCCGTGCTGCACCTGCGGTTTCTACATCCCGCTGTCGGGTGGGTTGCGGGTGGCTTTCGGCGCGTGCGCCAACGAGTATTCCGCCGACGGCCAGGTGGTCTCGGCCGAATACGGATGCGGGGCGCACTCCGACGTCGTCGCCCCGAGCGGTGAGGGATCACCGGCGTACGACGCCTTCGACGACGGTGTTCTCGAGATCGTTGCGGTAGGTGCCGGTGCTGCGGGCGCCGACGGCGAGCCGAACGCTCGGGCTTGACGCCCGGAGTTGCCTGACCCCGACCCGGTGCACACTGACCCCTTCGGTACCGCCGACCTCGCTGCGGCGACGCTGTCGGCGTGGCGGGAGTCACCGACACGTCTGGCCGAAGACGTTGCCGCCGAAGATGATCTGGCCAGTGTCGGCTACCGCGACCGCCTGTTCGTCGAACTCGTCACCAACGCTGCCGATGCGGCCCGGCTCGGAGGGGTGGACGGCGAGGTCGCGATCTGGTCGGATGCCGACGGCCTGCACATCGCCAATACCGGTGCGCCACTGACCGAAGCGGGAGTGCGGTCGCTGCTGGCGCTGCGCGTCTCGGCCAAACAGCCCGATGACACCGGTGGCGTCGTCGGCCGGTTCGGGGTGGGATTCAGTGCCACCGCCGCCGTCGCCCACACCGTCGAGATCCGCTCGACGAGCGGGACGATCTGTTTCGATCGTGCACGTGCCGCTGCGGCGGTTGCCGACGCGGGAATCGTTGGCGTAGCGCGTGTTCCGCTCCTGCGGCTGGCCTGGCCGGGCGAAGGGGTCCCGCGCGCGGGTTTCGCGACCGAGATCGTCCTCGGCCTGGCTGGGGGACTCGACCCGCAAGCGATCCTCGACGCGGCCGAGGCGCAGGCCCCTGATCTACTCCTGGCGCTGACCGCGCTCCGGCTGATCACCGTGGAGGACACCGCTTTCGAGATCGACCGGACCGAGCTCGTCAACGACGAATTGTCCTCCGGTTCACGCGCTCGTCGGCTCACGGTGACCGTCACGAGCCGGGGAGATCGGCGGAGTCGGGCATTCACCGAGATCGAGCACGGGCCGTCGCGATGGCTACGCGCCGACGACGGTCGGCCGGTGAGCGCGGGATCGGACGCGCCGGTTGCCGATGTGCTCTGGGCGCCGACACCGACCGACATCGAACTGTCGTTGCCGTGCCGGCTCATCGCCCGTCTCCCGCTCACCCATGATCGTCGCCACGTGCACCCCGATGCCGACATCGCCGCAGCCGCAGCGGGTTACGTGGACGTGCTGCGCCTTGCCGAGCCCGTCGACGGGGTGGCTCTGGTTCCCCGCGCGCACCGCGCGCGGGGCGGCGACGATGCCCGGTTGATCGACGCGGTGCTCCACGAACTGCGTAGCACTGCATGGCTCCCCGGCATCGCAGGGGCGCCGGTGGTGCCGGACCGTGCGTCGGTGCTGATCGGGCTCGGTCCCGACCTCGCGGAGGTGCTCGGCGAGCTGTTCACCGATCTCGTCCATCCGGATCTGTCTCTCGCACATCAACTCCCGGTACTCGAATCGCTCGACGTCACCCGGATCGGCTTGGCGTCGCTGGCCGAGCGGCTGACCGGTGTGGAACGCGACCCTGCTTGGTGGGGGCGGTTGTACGCGGCGCTCGCACCGTTGGTGTCGACGGCCCTCGACGCCGAAGAGCTTGCCGCCCTGCCCATCCCGCGTTCGGATGGTCGGATGAACATCGGTGCGCGTGGATTGTTCACCGCGCACGCCGTGCAGACGCCCCTGCGCTGGATTCGCACCGTCGCGGCCGAGGCCGACCATCCCCTCCTGGAACGACTGGGCGTGCAACGGCTTTCGATCACCGATGCACTCGCCGATCCGGCACTGCGCATGCTCGTCGAGGAGGCCGCCGACCTCGTCGAGGACGGTGCGGGTGAGGAGGTCGACGCCACCGGTCTGGCCGAGGAG
>NZ_MVPX01000106.1:0-4092 GCF_002043085.1 Gordonia sp. i37
CCCCTGCCGACGACGGTGACTTGCGTAGTGCCGACGAGTTGCTCCTCGTCGATTCGCCGTTGGCCGCGGTGCTCGTCGAGGACCATCCCTTCGGTCTGCTCGACGGTGACGTCGCCGAGCGACATGGTGCGCACGTGCTTCGCCGGCTCGGGGTGGGGTGGTCGTTCGCGGTGATCGTCGACGACCTTCCGACGGGGCCCGACCATGATCTTCCCGACGAGGAGCAGTGGTGGGAGACCTTGCCGGATGCCCCGGAACGTCTGTGCGCCATCCGCGATCTCGACCTCGTCGCCCCCGATCGGTGGGAGCAGGCCCTGACGTTGATCGTCGAGGATGAGCAGGCGGCACGAGCGCTCGACGATCGCGAGGGGTACACCGCCTGGTGGTTGCGTCATTTCGCCGAGGTCGACGGTTTACTTCTTGGTGAATACCGTGCGCCGTCGGATCACTCGCTCGTCGGTGTGCTCGATCCGCTGGTGCATCCCCACGCGGACGCGCTGGCCCCTGCGCTCGCAGCGCTACCCCCCGAATCCGCCACGGAGGCATCGTTGTTGCTGGCCAGGCTGGGCGATCGAGGTAGATCGATCTCCCCCGGGGTCACTCGCGCGATCTACTCCGCGGTGGTCGAGGTCTGCCGGTCGGGGAGGATCGACTGGTCGGAAATAGACGCACCCGACGCCGTGCGGGTCGCCTCGGGTACCGCCGTGCCCACCGATGGCCATCGCGTTCCCGTCGTCCTCGATGACCCGTGGTGGGCACAGGCCGTCGATCCCGTTACCCTCGTGATCGGTCCCGACAGTCCCGAGGGCGCAACGCTTCTGGCCGACATCCTGGATCTCCCGCAGGTGTCGGAGGAGTTCACCGCCGAACCGGTCGGTGCGGGGGAGTACACGACGTCCGACGACACCGCAGCGGTGTTGTTCACCGCCGAAACCGGAAGGCCGGTACCGGGCGAGGTTCGTGTGTATGACGACCTGCGGATGGCATTGTCGCGCAAGGGTGGTGGCGCATCGAGTGAGGTTCGGGTGCGGTGGTGGGTCGACAGCCGGGGCGTCACGTATCTGTCCCGCCGGCGTTGATGGCGGCCTCGACGCCGACCGTCAGCGTCGTTGGGCGTCGATGCCGGTGGTGAGGATCGCGGCGAGCTGCCGGTAGGCTGCGGCGTCGTCGAGGCCCGTGGTCGCCGAGACCTCCCGTCGCTGGATGCGGCTCATCATCGTCGCGGCGACGTCGGCGGCGAATGCGGCGTTGACATCGCGGAATTCGCCGTCGCGAACTCCGGCGTCGATCAGCTCCCGCACCCGGCGAGCGGCTGCGGCGGTGTTCTGTTCGTACAGGTCGCGGGTCGGGCCGAAGGCGTGGAGGTCGGTCATGAACACCTCGGAGGCCGGGGAGAGTTCCTCGCCGACGGCGATGAGGTAATCGATGACCGCCTCGCGTGCCGACGTCGCCGCCGCGACCCGCGCCTCGACGTGCTCGGTGGCGACCCGGAAGAAATGCGTCACCGTCTTGGTGACCAGTTGCTCCTTGCTGTCGGCGAGGGTGTAGATCGTCGTTTTGGAGCAGTGCAATCTGCCGGCGAGGTCGGCGACAGACAGATGTGCGAAACCTTCGGCGAGCAGTAGGGCGAGGAGATCGTCGAAGAGTGCTGCGCGTCTCCGGGTGCCGAAGTCTTTGACGCCCGCACTCGCACTGACCCCTCGGGTCATGATCGCTCCTCACAGTCGGGCCGACCGGACTGCGGTGGCCTTCCGGCGTTCGAAATAGTACTGTCAAGCGTACCTGAGTACTGTTTCTAGCCCGAAAGGCTCGCCACATGGCTGTTGATCGTCTGCTCCCCAATGATGAGGTGCGCGACCTGATCGCCCTGACCCGCGATATCGCCGACAAGCGTCTGGCGCCGATCGCCGACGCGCACGAGAAGGCCGAGACGTATCCCGACGGGCTCTTCGCCGAGCTCGGGGAGGCGGGACTCCTCGGGCTGCCGTATCCGGTCGATTGGGATGGCGGAGGCCAACCGTACGAGGTCTACCTCCAGGTGCTGGAGGAACTCGCGGCGCGGTGGGCGGCAGTGGCTGTGGCGACCAGCGTGCACGGCCTGGCGTGTCACCCGCTCTTCAATTTCGGCACCGAAGAGCAGAAACAACGTTGGCTTCCGGACTTGTTGAACGGCAAGCTCATCGGCGCCTACAGCCTGTCAGAGCCGCAGGCCGGCTCCGACGCGGCGGCACTGAATTGCCGAGCCAAGGCTGCGGACGACGGCTATCACGTGACCGGGACCAAGGCGTGGATCACCCATGGCGGCATCGCCGACGTCTACAACTTGTTCGCGCGCACCGGTGAGGGGTCGAAGGGGATCTCCTGCTTCTTGGTTGCGCGAGACACCGACGGCCTCACCTTCGGCAAGCCCGAGGAGAAGATGGGACTGCACGCCGTCCCGACCACTGCCGCCACCTACGACGACGCTGTCGTCGACGCGGACCGGCTGATCGGCGCCGAGGGCCAGGGACTGCCGATTGCCTTCTCCGCGCTGGATTCCGGACGATTGGGAATCGCAGCCTGTGCCACCGGATTGGCGCAGTCGGCGCTCGACGCTGCGGTCGAGTACGCACAGGAGCGAACCACCTTCGGCCGCAAGATCATCGACCACCAGGGCTTGGGTTTCTTCCTCGCCGACATGGCCGCCGCCGTCGACTCGGCACGCGCAACCTACCTCGACGCCGCTCGCCGACGGGACGCCGGACAGCCCTATTCACGTGCGGCCGCCACGGCCAAGCTCATCGCGACCGACGCCGCGATGAAGGTCACCACGGACGCGGTACAGGTCCTCGGCGGCAACGGTTACACCCGTGACTTCCGGGTGGAGCGCTACATGCGCGAAGCCAAGATCACCCAGATCTTCGAGGGCACCAACCAGATTCAGCGGCTCGTGATCAGCCGCGCACTCGCTGCGGGCTGACGCCCCTCTCCTTCTCAGAGTGGTATCCGGGTCGCTGTGGCCCCGAATCCAGCTCCGGCTCAGTTGGTCTCGAGGCTCGCCGCACGCGGCTCGCACCTCGACCATCGGGGGATGGCGATGCATCGAAGGATGCTTAGCCCTTCCCACCCGGCGACCCTTCCCACCCGGCGACCCTTCCCATCCCGGTGGTCGAGGTGCCGAGGAGCGTTAGCGACGAGCCTCGAGACCCCTTGTGCCGACAGGATTCCGGGCCACGGACACTCGAACACCTCGACCACCGGGTGGGTTTCTCTATGGAGTTCTCAAAGATCAGATGCGGTCCCGGCCAGGCCGGGTGCGGGGATTCAGGTAGTGGGTTAGCGTAGGTCAGGCTGCTACGTCGTCGAGTCGCATGGTGCGTCGGTGATACGACGGCACGGGTCGTCGTTTCGGATCCACGCTGGCGGGTGGGATCACCCAGGGGTGTCGGTCGAAGCCGATGATGATGTCCCAGCCGTGGTGGTGGACGTCGTCGTGGCAGCTGGTGCAGAGTAGGCAGCCGTTGTCGAGGTCGGTGGGACCACCCTTGCTCCAGTGAACGAGGTGGTGTCCTTGGCAGCGTCCGGCGTGGGCGCCGCATTTGATGCATCCACGGTCTCGGACGAGTAAGGCTTTGCGTTGCCCTGGGGTGAAGAAGCGGACCTCTTCACCAACACTGAGCGGTACACCGTTGGGATCAAGGATGATTTTGGTGATGGTGGTGTCACACGACAGCAGTTTGGCGGTGGCTTCGGTGATGGCTCCCATGTTCTGCAGGTCCCCACCGAGTGCCGGGTTGTCGGCTGACCAGGTCCACAACAGTCCGTTGGTGGGTTTCGCCGAGAATGTGGTGTCCGCCAATCCCTGTGCCGCGAGTTCGACGATCGTTTCAAACGCCGCGGCGCAGATCTGTTCGGGTGTCCGCGGATCCGGGGACCCGTCGGGCTGGGGCTTGGGCGCCGACAAGGTTTCCATCAGGGTGCGGGTTTTTTCGCCGGCGATGATGTCGAGGTTCGCCGAGATCTCCAGCCGTCCGTCGTCGGTGATGCGGTCGGTGTAGGAGTTGATCTTGTTGTCCTCGGCGGCCGGTAACCCACCGGGTGTTTCGGCCGCCA
>NZ_MVPX01000107.1:0-11437 GCF_002043085.1 Gordonia sp. i37
GGACTTGTTTCATCGCACCGAAAGCTTGTGGCCCGGTCATCTCCGGATTCCATTGCAGGTCGCTGAGTCGGGCGACGATGGCGGCGAAGATCGACTCGGCATCAACGGTTTCCGCGTCAAGAGTTGCGGCGGTGTCGATCATGAACCCCTCCCCAGTGGCTGATCGGTGTGATAGGTCCAGTCTACAGGAAAGTATGTTCGATGCAAGGGGTGTTGCCGATCAATTATGCTTGTGGACAACGTGTTTCGACGTCAATTTTCTGTCGGTGGGATGTGGTAGGGGGTGTGTCTTTCGCTTGTCTTGCTGTCGATGTGGTTGGGGGGCTTGTTGTCTCGCCGGGTCTCGAGGCTCGCCGCACGCGGCTCGCACCTCGACCATCGAGGGGGAACAGTTCTCGACCATCGAGGGAATGGTGCTCGAGCATCGGCGGAGAGGGGCGCTCGACCGTCGGGGGAGGGGTGCTCGACCGTCGGGAGAGGGCGCCTGGACTGTCAGGCGTGATGAGTTCGCGGCTCCACTGTGCAGACGCGGCTGGTGCAGCAGGGGCGTCTGCAAATTCGGCTCGCGTTCAGATCGTGCGATGGTGGATGTGGTTGGGAGTCTTGTTGTCTCGCCAGGTCTCGAGGCCCGGCGCACGCGGCTCGCACCTCGACCATCGAGGGGAGGGTTCGCGATCATCCGGAGGAACCGTGACAACCGATCAGTAAGGTGGCGTCATGACGGCCAAGCTTGCCTTCGAACGGCTTCGGATAGACGACGATGTCACCAACTGGATGGTCGAGGGCAGGTCGCAGCCGTGGATCGGGGTGGCGCATGTCGTCACCTTCTTCGGAAACTCGCTGACGATGACGGCCATCTGCACGGTGGTGGTCGTCTGGCTGATGATTCGGCGCCACGTAGATGAGGCGGTGCTGCTGGCCGTCGGGTCATTGGTGGGCGCGGCGGTGATGGTGACGTTCAAACACGTTGTCGCGCGGAGTCGTCCGCCGGTCACCGACCGGCTGTTGCACATCGAGAGTTATTCGTTTCCGAGTGGGCACGCGATGATGTCGATGGTCGTCTACTGTCTGCTCGCCGTCGTCGCCTACCGCCTCAGTCCGTGGGTCCGGGGCCACCGGTGGGTGTTGCTCGCCGCGCCCGCGTTGTCGTTCGCGATCGGCGTGACCCGGGTGTACCTCGGCGTGCACTGGACCACCGATGTGCTCGCCGGCTGGGCGTGCGGCGCCTTGTGGGTACTGCTGTGCGTATGGGCCTCGACACGGGTCACGGTGCGCAGAAATGGTCCGATCGGATGACAGTCGACGCTGCAACGTCGAGGTCCAACTCGGCTTAACTGAAACGATGTCCGACTCGGATGAACTCGCCGGCGACAACGCCTCGGACGCGACGGAGTTCATCGCGCGTCCCGCGCCGCCCACGACGCTGGGCCCTCAGTCTCCGGTACCGCCACCGCCTCCACCGGTCACCGGGCCGCAGGCGGCGTATCAGCCGACCATGGCGCGACCGATGCCGCCGGCGGGCGCCGGATATTTCGGCCCGCCGTCGGGCCCGTATTCCGGACCACCTCCCGGGATGCCATCGGGGATGCCGCCCGGATATCCGAGCGGCGGATTCCCGGCCCGGCCTCCCGGCATGACGCCACCCCGTCGGCGCCGTGCGCTGCCGTGGATTCTGACCGCTGTCGCCCTCGTCTGCGTCGCCGGATTGGTTGCCGGTGGACTCGTCTGGTGGACCAGCCGCCACGACGACTCGAGCCACGCCGCCCCCCTCGACGGGCAACTCACCGGCACGTTCCCGACCGCGCCGACGGCGAAGTGGCAGGTCGGCGCCTCGCAACTGGGTGGCGAGCAGTTCGTCTCGCCCGACCCGAGCAGGGCCCAGTACCTTTCGCTCGGTGCGGTCCACGACGAGCACACGCTGGTGACCTTCGTCAGCGGCCCGTCCTCGTCGGGCCGCACGCTGGCCGGCGTCGACACCGAGACCGGCAAGCACTGGACATCGTCGCGAACCGTGCAGGGCTGCTCGGACACGATCGTCAACGGCCGGATCGCTTGCTATGACCAGTCGACCATCACCTTCTTCGACACCTCGACCGGCTCCGTCGTTGCCACCGCCGACAACCCGTCGCCCGGGGCCTACGAGATCGTACTCAACACCGACGGCGCCTACCTGCGATCGTTCACCGATGGTGGGTTGTCCATCATGAAGGTGGACAACAGCGCGCACGCGGTGTGGACCAAGTCCTACCCGCTCGGCGACAGCACCCCCGGCGGGGATGCGTCCAGCTTCACTGCCACGTCGTCGCTGGTGGCCAGCGGTCAGACCTCGGTGCTCGTCGTGTCGGCCGCCGACGGCCGAGAACTTCTCAACCGTGCCGGATACGCCGTCACCGAGCCGTTGGCCGATGGTTCCATCGCGGTCATCTCGGCCTCGGGTTCGGGAGGGCTGGCCACCAACGCGGGCCCCGTGGTCGTCGTACGACCCGACGGCACCACCGTCGAGATCCCCGGCTCGTCGGTGTCGGTGCCCACGGTGGCCTCGCCGAATCAGCGAGGCCACCTTCTCGTCGACGGTAGGTGGACCTCGGTGGCTGACAAGTCCAGTACTTGGACGACCGCGGTCGGCGGACCCGACTCGCCGTACGGCGCCACCACCGCTGTCCTCGCCGACGATCGCGAGGTGGTCATCGCGCAAGGTGAGGACCTGACCGTGGCCGATACCGCGACGGGGCAGACCCGCTGGACACAGAAGGTAGCCAGTTCTTACACAACGGGTTTCCCGGTCACCGACGGACAGCGGTTGATCGCTGCCGATCCCACGGGTGGGATCACGGCGCTGGCGTTGGCCGACGGCAGCAACGACTGGTCGCTGCCCGTGTCCACCGTGGGCGGCGCCTCATCGGACTCGTCGCCGGCCGCGCAGACCTTCGCCGTCGGATCGACTCTGGTGACCTTGACGGGCACGACGATCACCGGCTTCGCACCCACCGGCGGCCCGGCGGGCCCGCCGGGAATCGCGCCGGCCCAGACGCGGACAGCCGCGGAGGGCACGGTCACCCACTGTGCGACCGCACCGACGTTCACGCCGCAGCAGTTCCGCACGACCCCGGCCGGCCTGGTCGCGACGATGAAGGTCGTCGCCACATGTGCCGACGGAGATGTCATGTCGGGCACCGGAACCCGCATCTCGATCGCGGATTCGGGATCGCTCGTCGCCTCCGGGCGATTCGACTTCTCCCGGGCGCCGGCCGCCATCCCGCCGAGCGACGTCGGCGAGGGTATCACCATGGAATTGACCTACCCGCCCGGCTCCTTCTATCGGACGCCCGACACCCTCGGCCAGGCCAACGGCACGGCCGCGGGAACGTTCACCGTGGACTGCGACCCCGGGCCCCAAACCACGACATCGCTACCGAAGCCGGAAGGCGGTTCGGCCGCGCCACCCCAGGTCTCCACGGGTCCGGAGCTGCCGCCGGGCGTCGACCTCGGTTCGACCACCGGTGATGCGCTTCGTAGACAGGCGAATTCGGATCGTACCTTCATCCTCTCCACTCTCAACAACCGGTGGGTGGCGCAACTGAGCTCCAAACGGCCCGGCCTGTTCGCCGACGGCAAGACCTGGGACAACCAGGCCATCCTCGACGAATTCCTGGCACTGAGATTGCGGTTCAACGATGTTCGGCTGCTGTACTCCGACGAATGGAGCGTCTTCAGTCAGTCCGGCTGGTGGGTGACGGTGGCCGCGGCGACCTTCCCCGGGCCGGACCAGGCCAACGCATGGTGTGCGGCACAGGGATTCGACGGTGAACACTGCTTCGCCAAGCTCGTGTCGACCACGGCGCCGCCGGACGGGTCCACGCGCTACCGTTGAGCGATGCGGGTCATCGTGGTGGGTGCGGGCATCGGCGGTCTCGCGATCGCGGTGGGACTCCGGCAGGCCGGCGTCGACGTTCAACTCCTGGAGCGTGCCGACCGAGTGCGTGCGCACGGTTCCGGATTGTCGTTGTTCGGCAACGGGTTCCGTGCGCTCGACGCGATCGGGATCGGAGACCAGGTGCGCGCTGCCGCCGGTCCCGCGGGTGTGGTCGATCGATCCGGAACACGCAGGCCTGACGGCTCCTGGTTGACGCGGATGGCGTCGACCCATGATGTGCGGGTGATCGACCGCGCCGACCTGTATCGCATTCTGCTGGCCGCGGTCCCGGCCGGATCGATACGCGCGGGCGCGCGGGTCGTCGAGGTCGGCGACACCTCCGTGGTCCTCGACACCGGCGAGCACCTCAGTGCCGATGTGATCGTCGGCGCCGATGGCCTGCGGAGCGCGGTGCGCTCCAGCGCTTTCGACGACCCTGGAGTACGCGACAGCGGATACGGTGCGTGGCGCGCGATCACCACCCGACCGGTGGCGACCGACACCGCGGGTGAATCGGTCGGCCGCGGTGCGAGGTTCGGGATCGCCCCGCTCGCCGACGGCCGCGTGTACTGGTTCGCGTGCGTGTCGTCGCCACCCGGGTCGAGCCCGGCGGGCGACGCCGCCATGGAGGAGGTACGTCGCCGCTTCGGTCACTGGCACCAGCCGATCGAGGAGATCCTCGACGCCACGGACCCGGCATCGGTGTCGTATCTGCCGATCGAGGAGCTGGCGGCGCCCCTGGCCTCGTTCGTGTCGGGCCGGCGGGTGTTGATCGGGGATGCCGCGCACGCGATGACTCCCAACCTGGGCCAAGGCGCGAACCTGGCGATCGAGGACGCGGCCACTCTCGCCACCCTCCTCATCGCCGCCGCGAAGCACAACAACGAGCTACCCGCCGTCCTCGCCCGCTACGACGCCCTGCGTCGACGGCGCACGCAACGGATTGCGCGCCAGGCCCGGGTACTCGGTGCGGTGATGCAGGCGAGTCATCCGGTCACCGCGACGCTGCGTGACCTGGCCATGCGGTCGGTTCCTGCCCGCGCGGTGGACTCCCGGGTCCGCGCGGTCACCAGCTGGTCCCCGCCGACAGCGTGACGCTCTTGACGTAACGCAGGTCACTTGTCTAGATTCATATTTCATATTTTATGTTGCGTGCGAGCCGTTCGGGGGGTCGGTGTGAGTGGTCTCGTGGTGGCGGGAATCGTGGTCGGGGCGGTTCTCGCCATCACCCTTCTCGGTGCGATCGGCCTCGTCATCGCCTACGGTCTCGCCACCCGACCCGACCGATTCGCGGTGCGGGAGGTGGCGCTTGGTGACGTCGACCGCTACATCGCGACGCGGGCGGCCTTCGCCATCAGCCTCGAATACACGACGCCGTTGTCGCGGCGTGAGGTGTGGGATCGGCTCGCCCATGCCCACTATCTGAGCTCGCTCCCGTTTCTTCGGGGGCCGATCTGGATCCACGCCGGTGCGTCGGAGGGGAACGCACCGGCGGGTCCGGTGGTCGGCGATGGGCGGACGATGTCGGGAACCTTCCTCTCGGTGGCCCAGCGCGCCACGGAGGTGATCGACGGCGAGCGGATCACCCTGACCGGCACCGGCGTCTCGGTTCCGTTGGCCATCAAGGACTTCGCGGAGCGATTCACCATCTCCGACGGCCCGCGACCGCGCACACTGACCGTGCGCTGGGAGATCGCCGGATCGCCACGATGGGTGGCCTTCTTGCCGTGGCGGTGGGGAGTACCTCTGGTCCGCCCGGTGCTCGCGTTCGTACTGCGGCACATCCTGCGGCTCAAGCCGTTTCGACGTCCACGCGACAATCGGGGCCCGGACGAGCACCAGAACAGCGGTACCGCCGTCCCGCACTGATCGAACCGCCCTCATCCGAGTGGCTGTGATGGTTACCCTCGACTGAGACGAGAACGACGAGGAGGGCCGGACAAGTGGGACTGCAGGTGGCGGGTGCGGGTGAGGTGCGTGCCGAGGACAGCTTCGACGTCGGCAAGGTCGCCGAATGGCTGCGGGAGCACGCGCAGGACACGACCGGACTCGACGCCGAGCCGCAGGTCCGTCAGTTCTCGGGCGGTGCCAGCAATCTCACCTACCTGCTGTCGTATCCGGGCCGGGACCTCATCCTGCGTCGCGCGCCGTCGGGCACCAAGGCCAAGGGCGCTCACGACATGGGCCGCGAGTACCGCATCCAGTCGCGGCTCGCGCCTGTCTTGCCCTATATCGCCCCGATGGTGGCCCACTGCGACGACCCCGACCTGATCGGCGCCGAGTTCTATGTGATGGGCCGTCTGGAAGGGATCATCGCCGGCCGGGACTGGCCGTCGGACGTGCCGTTGCCGCCGGAGTCGGCACGACGGTTGTGCCACAACTTCATCGACGTGCTGGCCGAGTTGCATTCGGTCGATCCGGGTGCCGCCGGACTCACCGATCTCGGTAAGGGATTCGGGTATGTGCAGCGTCAGGTCGATGGGTGGTCGGCACGATTCCGCAACGCCCGCACGCCCGACGTTCCCGACTACGAGTCGACGATGGTCTGGCTCGCGGAGAATGAGCCCGACGACGTCGCGAACTGCGTGATCCACAACGACTTCAAACTCGACAACGTCGTGCTGTCGGCCGACGACCCGACCCGGGTCATCGGCATCCTGGACTGGGAGATGGCCACCCTGGGAGACCCGCTGATGGATGTGGCGGGGTCGATGGCCTACTGGGTGCAGGCCGACGACGACGAGCAGGTCAAGGCGATGCGTCGGGTGCCGACCACGATGCCGGGAATGATCACCCGCGCCGAGTTCGTCGAGCGCTACTGTGCGGCAATGGGATTCGAGATGAATCCGGAGCGCTGGCGGTGGTATGAGGTGTTCGGGTTGTTCCGCTTCGCGGCGATCGCCCAGCAGATCTATTACCGCTATTACCACGGCCAGACCACCAACGAGATGTTCGCCCTGATCGGTCAGTCCGTGGGAATGGTCGAGAAGCGACTCGATGCCCTGATCGGCGGCTGACGGCGAGATCAGAGTCCGGCCAGGTACCGATCGAGATGGTCGTGGGCCACCAATGCGCGCAACGCGATCCGCAGCTGGGTGGTGACGTATCCGTCGAGGTCGAAGGCGGGCGCGAAATGCCAGTGCTTGAGCGCCCACCCGTGCGCCAGCATCATCAGGTCGAACACGACGAGATCGGCGTCGACGTCGTCATGCACCAACCCGGCGGCGATCGCGGCGGTGATGGCCCCGCGCATCGGCGCGGAGGTCTGCACCTCGAGCTGTTTGATCCGTTCGCGTCCGTCGGCGTCGAGGGTCCGGCTCTCGCGGTAGGTCAGGACCACCGCGTCACGGTTGGCGTCGACGATCGCGACGTACTCCCGGAACCCGGCCATCAACTGCTCGACCGGGTCGTCGCCGGCGAGTTCCATCGCCGGGGCGAGCTGATCGCGGAACTTCTCGAGGATGTCGACGATGGCCGCGAGGAGGATCTCCTCCTTGCCGCCGAAGTACTTGTAGAACAGGCCGACGCTGACGCCGGCCTCCTCGGCCAGCGCCTGCATCGACATCTGGTGGAACCCCGTGCGCTCCATCACCGCCACCGCGGCATCGAGCAGCTGGCGGCGACGCGAGGACACCCGCACCGCGCGGACCGCCTCCTCCACCGCGGTGTCGGTCGCCGACCGTGCCGCCGCCGTCTTGGCCACCGCAACCCTCCTCGTTCACAAGTGGTGAACTGGAGTTCACCACCACGCCGTCACCGTAGGGTAGTCGATCAGATGCCGAGGTCCTTGGCGATGATCGTCTTCATGATCTCGGTGGTGCCGCCGTAGATCGACTGGATGCGCGCGTCGAGAAATGCCTGTGAGACCGAGTATTCGCGCATGTAGCCGTACCCGCCGTGCAGTTGCAGGCACCGGTTGGCCGTGCGGAACTGCAACTCGGTGGCCCACCACTTGAGCTTGGCCGCGCGGGCCGCCGTCAGCTCGCCGGCGACGTGTTCGGCGAGGCAGTCGTCGAGATAGGTACGTGCGATGTCGAGTTCGGTGGCGATCTCGGCGAGCACGAACTGCGTGTTCTGGAAGGAGCTGATCGGCGAGCCGAATGCGGTGCGATCGGTGACGTAATCCATCGTCCGCGCGAAGATCCCCTCCGCGGCGGCAACCGCGCCGACGGCGAGCGAGAGTCGCTCCTGAGGCAGATTGTGCACCAGCTGGTAGAAGCCGGCGCCCTCCGCACCCAGGCGGTTACGCACCGGAACCCGCATGTCGACGAACGAGAGCTCGCTGGTGTCCTGCGCATGCAGGCCGATCTTGTCGAGCTTGCGGCCCTGCTGGAAACCCTCGGTGTCGGCTTCGACCACCAGCAGGGTGAGTCCCTTGTGCTTCTCGGGCCCGGTGCGCACCGCGACGACGAACAGATCACCGTTGCGCCCGTTGGAGATGAAGGTCTTGGACCCGTTGACGACGTAGTGGTCGCCGTCGCGCACCGCGGTGGTGCGGATGCCGGTGAGGTCGCTGCCCGCACCGGGTTCGGTCATCGCGATGCCCAGGACGGTCTCCCCGGAGACGATGCCGGGCAACCAGCGCGCCTTCTGCTCGTCGTCGGCCATCTCGGTCAGATACGGCAGCACGACGTCGTTCTGCAGGGAGAAGGCGATGGCCTCGGCCGCCGCGCCGGTCCGGGCGGTCTCCTCGATGACGATGGCGTGATAGCGGAAGTCGTCGACGCCGGGGCCGCCGAAGTCGTCGGGCACGCTGAAGCCGAGTAGTCCGTTCTTGCCCGCCTCGGTGAACAGGGTGCGATCCCAGAGCCCCGCCCGCTCCCATTCATCGTGGTGCGGGGTGATCTGCTCGGCGACGAACTTGGTGACGGTCTCGCGGAATTGCCTGTGTTCGATGTCGTGGGTCAGTGCGCTCATGTCGATTCCTCTCAGCGGAAGGCGTTCTGGCCGGTGAAGGCCTGACCGAGGACCAGCTGATGCATCTCGGGGGTGCCCTCGTAGGTCAGCACCGACTCCAGGTTCACCATGTGCCGGATGATCGGGTACTCCAGCGAGATCCCGTTGCCGCCCAGAATGGTTCGCGCGGTGCGACAGATCTTGATGGCCTCGCGCGTGTTGTTGAGCTTGCCGAAGCTGACCTGGTCGGGACGCAGACCCACCGAGTCCTTCAGTCGGCCCAGATGCTGGGCGAGCAGCTGGCCCTTCTGCATTTCCAGGGCCATGTCGGCGATCTTGGCCTGCGTCAGTTGGAAACCGGCGATGGGTTTGCCGAATTGCGTTCGCTGCGTGGCATAGTCGACGGCCGCCTGCCATGCGGTCCGGGCGGCGCCGATCGAACCCCAGATGATGCCGTACCGCGCTTCGGTGAGGCTCGACAATGGGGCCTTGATGCCCTGCCCCTTGTGCAGATCGTCGTTGCCGGGCATCAGCGCCTCGGCCGGCAGACGCACGTTGTCCAGAACGATCTCGCCGGTCGTCGAGGCCCGCAGCGACAGTTTGTGCTTGATCTCCGGGGTGGACACGCCGGCGGTGTCGGTGGGCACGATGAAGCCGCGAACGCCCTCCTCGGTCCGGGCCCACACGACCGCCACATCGGCGATGGGGGAGTTGGTGATCCACATCTTGCGGCCGTCGAGAATCCAGTCGTCACCGTCGCGTCGGGCCCTGGTCTTCATCGATGCCGGGTCCGAGCCGGCGTCGGGTTCGGTCAGCCCGAAGCAGCCAACGGTGGTGCCCTCGGCCATCGACGGCAGCCACCGGTTCTTCTGCTCCTCGCTGCCGTTGTTGTAGATGGAGAACATCGCCAGCGAGCCCTGCACCGACACCATCGACCGGATGCCGGAGTCACAGGCCTCCAATTCGAGACTGGCCAGGCCGTAGTGCACCGATGATGCTCCGCCGCAGCCGTATCCGTCGAGGTGCATGCCGAGCACGCCGAGCTGACCGAATTGCTTGAACAGATCCCGCGCGATCGGGATCGAGCCCGCCTCGAACCAGTCGGCGATATGCGGGGTGACGTGCTCGGCGAGGAATCCGCGCACCGAATCACGCACGGCGAGTTCGTCGTCGGAGTAGCCGAGGTCGAGATTCAGCGGGTCGATCGCGGAGAACTTCGGGGTGGAGGTGGTGGCGCTCACGGGGTCGCTCCTTGTTCTTGGGCCTGGGGTTCTTGGGCGTCGGGTTCTTGGGGGCGGGGTGTGGGTTCGGGGGTGGCGAATTCTCCTGCGGCCATCTCCGATGCCGCCGAGGTGGTGGCCTTGTAGTGCAACTTCTTCCCGGTCGCCGACACCGGGAGTGCGTCGATGATCCGGTAGGCGCGCGGCCGTTTGAACTGCGAGAGCATCGGGTGGGTGCGACAGTAGGCGTCGAGTTCGTCGGCGGTCGGGTGGGCGCCCTCGGCGGGAACGACGTAGGCGACGACGAGTTGGCCCCAACGATCGTCGGGGACGCCGACGACGAGCGAATCGGCAACGGCCGGATGCCCGTTGAGCGCCTCCTCGACCTGCACCGGGTGCACGTTCTCGCCGCCGGAGATCAGCATGTCGTCCTTGCGACCGACGATCGTGACGAACTCGTCGGCGTCCCAGGTCGCCAGATCGCCGATGTGCAGCCAGCTGCCGTTGTACTTGGCCTTCTCCTGCTGCGGGGAATCGAAGTAGGCGGCAGCGCATTTGGGCGAGCGGATGATCACCTCACCGACCTCGACGCCGTCGCGGGCGACCACCTCGTCGGGGCTCGCGAGCCGGCCGTCGTCGTGGACCCGGACCACGCGCACGTCGTCGTCGATGCAGGCGCGCCCGGCCGTACCGGCGTGGGCGGGTAGATCGGTGGGACGCAGGAAGGTGTTCCAGAATCCCTCGGTGCTGCCGTATCCGTTGAACACGCGAGGCGTCAGGATCTCTTGATACCGCAGGGCCGCTTCGCGTTCCAGCGGTGCTCCCATGGTGACGATGCCGCGCAGGCTCGACAGGTCACGCGGGCGGGCCTGCTGCGCGGTGGCCAGCATCGCGAGGTTCGTCGGTGCGCCGATCAGGAAGGTGAGGCGGTGGCGTTCCACCCAGTCGAGGGTCGTCTCGGCATCGAAGGCGCGCATCGGTACCAGCGACGATCCCAGATAGAACGTCGGATTGGGGCCCGCACAATAGAGTCCGCCGCGATGGAACCACGGTGACATGTTGAGCGTGCGGTCCTCCGGCGTCAGAGGGAAGTGCATGATCACGTCGTGAGCGGAGAAGATCTCGATCGCGCTGTTCATCGGCACCGCCTTGGGCATGCCGGTGGTTCCCGAGGTGTAGAGCCGGGTGGTCTCGTCGAAGACGGTGCGAGTGACCCGTGGTGGCGCCGACTCGCGCGGGAGGTCGTCGAAGCGCAGTGATGTCGGGCCGTCGACGAGTACGCCGGTACCCACGCCGATCAGGATTTCCGGCGTGTGGTGTGCCAGGGCGATCGCCGCGGTGACCATTGGCGTCAGGTCGGTGTCATAGACATACACCTTCGGGGTGCTGACGTCGAGGATGACCGCGG
>NZ_MVPX01000108.1:0-1216 GCF_002043085.1 Gordonia sp. i37
GCCCCCGCGGCTTGTGTGGCGAGGTAGAGCTGGGCGAACTCCGGGCCGTTGAACAGTTGGTAGGCAACCACATCCCCGTCGACGACGCCGCGGTGCGCCAGTCCGGCGGCCAGTGCGTCGACGGCCGCCCCGAGTTGTGCATAGGTCCACTGTGTGTCGGTGACGGGGTCGATCATCGCGACCCCGCCGGCATATCGGGAGACGTTGCGGCGGAAGCCGTTCAGATAGGTGAATTCGTTCTCGAAGAACGAACGGTACTGATGTGCGTCGTAGACGTGGGGCGCGGTGCTGGTGCTCATGTCAGATCTTTCGGTGCTCGGTGAATTGCTCAGCCGGCCATGGTCAATCCGCCGCTGACGCTGATCACCTGGCCGGTGATGAACGACGCTGCGGGGGAGGCGAAGAACAGCACGGGCGCTGCGACCTCTTCGGGGCGCGCGAGCCGGCGGAACGGAATCGCCTTGATCAGTGCGGCTTTGAGTTTCTCGTCCTGTGCCTGGAACAGTGGGGTGTCGGTGGGTCCGGGGCAGACCGCGTTGACGGTGATCCGATGTCGGGCCATCTCGCGGGCGAGTGACTTGCTGAGCGCGATGACGCCGCCCTTGGCGCCGGCGTAGATGGATTCTCCGGAACTGCCGACGCGCCCGGCGTCGGACGCGAGGTTGATCACGCGCCCGCCCGCCCAGTCGTCCGACGCCGACGCCTCGACCATGCCGGGGAGGAAGGCGCTGGCCATGTGCACCGGTCCGAGATAGTTGATGGCCACCACCTTCTCGGCGAATTCCGGTGTGGCATTGAGGAATTGATCGGTGCGGTCCCAGCCCGCGGCATTGACGAGGATGTCCGGGACGCCGACCTCGGTGTTGACTGCCTCACGGAGAGCGTCGACCTGCGCGCGATCGGAGACGTCGACACTCATCGGCACGATGGCGGGGTTCTGCGCGGCGGTCTGTTTGGCGGCGTCGAGATTGAGGTCGGCGGCGACGACGGTCGTGCCCTGTTCGGCGAAAGCCAGTGCGATGGCCTTGCCGATACCCGAGGCGGCGCCGGTGACGACCGCGATGTTGGTGCTGCTCATGAGGTGTGTGTCCTTCGTGGGGAGTCGAGTGCGGGGGAGTCGGGGGTGGGCTCAGATGGCGGCGAATTTGTTGAATTCGGGCATGCGCTTCTCGGCGAATGCCGCGGCACCCTCGGCACCTTCTTCGGTGTGGTGGGG
>NZ_MVPX01000109.1:0-417 GCF_002043085.1 Gordonia sp. i37
GTTGAATTCGGGCATGCGCTTCTCGGCGAATGCCGCGGCACCCTCGGCACCTTCTTCGGTGTGGTGGGTGAACAGATCCAGGGCGCTCATCGCCATGTTCGACAGTCCCGCCTGGTGGTCGGTGTCGGCGTTGAAGCTATGCTTGAGGACCCGGATCGCGGTGGGTGACTTCTCGGCGATCTCGCCGGCAATCTTCTTGGCCTCGTCGAGGAGGTCGGCGGCCGGGACGACCCAATTGACCAGTCCCCAGCGCTCGGCGGTCTGCGCGTCGTACTGGCGGCACAGATACCAGATCTCGCGGGCCCGCTTCTCCCCGACGACGCGGGCGAGGAAGGCCGAGCCGAAGCCGGCGTCGAAGGAGCCGACCTTGGGACCGGACTGGCCGAAGCGGGCGGTGTCGGCGGCGATGGTCAGGTC
>NZ_MVPX01000011.1:0-20963 GCF_002043085.1 Gordonia sp. i37
GCCCCGCCATGCCGCCCCCCGGCATGGCGGGCTGATCACTCTTGCCCGCATCCGGGCACTGCCACACCTTCTTCGCTTTCCGAAACCACTCTCTTTTCCCGAAACCAAAGGATGAGCCACATGTCCGCCTTGATGAAGACCTTCACGATGCTCGAGATCGGCAAGACCGCGATCGTCGAGAAGCCCATACCCACACCGGGCCCCAACGAAGCCCTGGTGAAGACCACCGCCGCACTGATCTGCACCTCGGATGTGCACACCGTCAAGGGTGCGCTGCCCGTCGAGAACGGGCGCACCCTCGGACACGAGTCGGTCGGTGTGATCGCCGCACTCGGCTCCGCGGTCACCGGTTTCACCGAGGGCCAGCGCGTCGCGGTGAATGCGGTGACGCCGTGCTTTGAATGTTCGTACTGTCAGCGGGGTTTCACCAGCCAATGCGGTGGGCTCCTCGGCGGCTACAAGTACACCGCGCAGGTCGACGGCAACATGGCCGAGTACTTCCTGGTGCCGGCGGCGCAAGGAAATCTCGCCCCGATCCCGGACGAGTTGAGCGATGACGCCGCGGTGTACGCCTGCGACATGCTCAGCACCGGACTGATGGGGGCCGAGCACGCGCAGATCGAGATCGGGGACACCGTGGCGATCTTCGCGCAGGGTGCGGTCGGATTGTGCGCCACCATCGGGGCAAAACTGCGGGGTGCGGGGCGGATCATCGCCGTCGAGTCGCGCCCCGAACGCATCGCTCTGGCACAGCGTTTCGGCGCCGACGACATCGTCGACTTCACCGACGGTGATCCTGTCGCGCAGATCATGGACCTCACCGGTGGCGTCGGCGTGGACGCCTCGATCGAGGCGCTCGGCTTCCCGCAGACCTTCGAGGCCGCGTTGGCCTGCCTCAAAGCCGGTGGCACGTTGTCGAACATCGGCTATCACGGCGAGAACCCGGCGCCGCTGCCACTGGATCTGACGGCGTGGGGACTGGGCATGGGAGACAAGACCATTCGGACCGGATTGTGTACCGGTGGTAGTGACCGGATGTCGCGGCTGTTCACCCTGATGACGACCGGCAAGGTCGACCCGACGGTGATGACGACCCATCGCTTCGGCTTCGACGACGTCGAGGAGGCATTCGTCATGATGGCCGAGAAGCGCGACAACATCGTCAAACCGCTGATCACCTTCTGACCGGGGCATCCGGGTACGGAAGAAGCCGGCGCGCGGTCGTTGTCACCCCACCGCGGTCAGCCAGAATGGGAACGTGACGAGCGACCCCGACGGCTGGCAACGACTGAGCACCGTCATCGACGGACCGCTGCCGGAGATCGCGATCCGGTTCTCCCGGTTCCTGACGTCGCAGTGTCCGCACGATGCTCTGGTCATCTTCACCCGCGAGTGCACCGGACGGCCCCGCAAGGTCGCCGGCGACCCGGCGATCGTCGACCGGGTCACCATCGCCGAACTCGATGCGATCAAGGACGAGACGGTCGTCGGTGAGGTGATCGAGCGTGACGCGGTGGTCGGGGGCGCGTCACGTCGGGTGCGGGTGGTGCGCGACGAGACCGACACGCTGCTTGTCCTGGTGCCCAAGCGGGCGTTGTCGGGGTCGCCGAAGTTGTTGCGCGCCTGGTTTGCGATCGTCGCGGTCTCGATCCGCCAGCAGGTCGCCCAGGCCAGCCCGGATTATCTCGCCGAGTCGCGGGCGGCGTCGAGTGAGCGGGCGCGCACCATCACCCAGCTGACCGAGACCCACGAGGACACCCTCGCGGCGATCCTGACGACGCTGCGTGCCCGCGACCTCGACGATCGGACAGCCCGCACCCGGGCCGCCGACACCGCGTCGTCGGCGCTGATCGCATTGCGCACGGTCGGCGACGCCGACCACAAGCTGGCGACCGAGGCGCTGGGCACCGCATTCTCCCGGTTGCGGGCCGAACTCGAACCGGTGCTGAGGCACGTCGACGCCGAGGTGGACTTCGGTGGACCGACCGCCGACGGCCGGTCGCTGCCCGGGGAGATCGCGCATGCCGCGCGGGCGATCGTTCGCGCCGTTGCGGTGGCGGTCGTCGCCCAGGCGCACCTCGTGCGGGTGCGGATCTCCTGGGATGCGCAGGGCGACGATCTCGTCGTCGACGTCCGTGACCAGGGCAGCGGCGAGCTCGACGGCGACGCGTTGCGGCGCCAGCTGGCCGGCCGGCTGCAGGCGCTCGACGGGCGCCTCGAGGTCGAGACGATCCCCGGGTGGGGCAGTCGGGTGTCGGCGCACATCCCGCTGCAGACTCCCGACGCGCGACCCGGGGAGGATTTGCTGTCGTCGCTCAATCCGCGGGAGGTCGAGGTGCTGGGTCACCTGGCCCTCGGCCGGCGCAACAAGTCGATCGCCACCGATCTCGGTGTCAGCGAGTCCACGATCAAATTCCACGTCACCTCGATCCTGCAGAAACTGCAGGTCTCCAACCGCGGGGAAGCCGGTCTGCTCGCGGCTCGGGCGGGCATCACGGCCGACTGATCGTCCTTTGCGGTCGAGTGCGGCTGTACTTTCGTCTAGGTAGAACCATCCATTCGGGCGGATGCATG
Organism: Gordonia sp. i37; assembly: GCF_002043085.1. Lineage (NCBI taxonomy): Bacteria > Bacillati > Actinomycetota > Actinomycetes > Mycobacteriales > Gordoniaceae > Gordonia > Gordonia sp. i37. The sequence goes on from NZ_MVPX01000011.1 coordinate 2,575, forward strand.
TGTTCGTCGACGCCACAAGACTGGGACGGGACTACTACGACTGCATGGCGCAGTCCAGCGTTGTCCCCAACCAGAGTCGTATCGAGAGGATCGAGAAGCGGATATGTCGGAGCAGACGGTCAAGGGAGTCATCTCGCGGAGCAAGGGTGCTCCGACGGAGCTCGTCGATGTGGTGGTCCCCGACCCCGGGCCCCGCGATGTGATCGTGAAGATCCAGGCATGCGGTGTCTGCCACACCGACCTCGCCTACAAGCAGGGCGGGATCAACGACGAGTACCCATTCCTGCTCGGGCACGAGGCGGCGGGCATCGTCGAGACCGTCGGGTCCGACGTCAGTCACGTCGAGGTCGGCGACTTCGTCGTCCTCAACTGGCGTGCGGTGTGCGGTGAGTGCCGCGCCTGCAAGCGGGGCCGTCCGTGGTATTGCTTCAACACCTTCAACGCGTCGAAGTCGATGACGCTGACCGACGGCACCGAGCTCACCCCTGCCCTGGGCATCGGCGCGTTCATCGAGAAGACCCTCATCCACGAATTGCAGTGCACCAAGGTCAATCCCGAGACCGACCCGGCAGTGGCCGGACTACTCGGCTGCGGTGTGATGGCCGGTCTGGGTGCGGCCATGAACACCGGCAACGTGGGTCGCGGGGATTCGGTGGCCGTCATCGGCTGCGGTGGTGTCGGTGACGCCGCCATCGCCGGCGCGCGGCTGGCCGGTGCCACGACCATCATCGCGATCGACCGCGACCCGGCAAAGCTGGAGTGGGCCACCGATCTCGGTGCCACCCACACCATCAACGGTGCCGAGGTCGACGACGTGATCACCGCCGTGCAGGATCTCACCGATGGCAACGGGGTGGACGTCATCGTCGACGCCGTCGGCCGACCCGAAACCTACAAGCAGGCCTTCTACGCCCGTGACCTCGCCGGCACCGTGGTGCTCGTCGGCGTGCCGACCCCGGAGATGACCCTCGAGCTCCCGCTGGTCGACTTCTTCTCTCGCGGTGGCGCATTGAAGTCCTCCTGGTACGGCGATTGCCTACCCGAGCGGGACTTCCCGATGCTCATCGACCTCTACGAACAGGGGCGTCTCCCGCTGGAGAAGTTCGTCACCGAACGTGTCGGCCTCGGCGACGTCGAGGACGCGTTCTCGGCGATGGAGGCCGGCAAGGTGCTGCGTTCGGTGGTGGAACTCTGATGCCCCTGCAGATCGAGAACGTGGTCACCTCAGGCACTTTCAGCCTCGACGGGGGTACCTGGGACGTCGACAACAACATCTGGATCGTGGGTGACGACAGTGAGGTCGTCATCATCGACGCGGCGCACAAGGCTGCGCCGATCCTCGACGCGGTCGGCGGACGCACCGTCAAGGCGATCCTGTTGACCCACGGGCACAACGACCACATCACCGTCGCACCGGAGTTGTCGAAGGAGACGGGTGCACCGATCCTGCTGCATCCCGGCGACGACATGCTGTGGAACGACACCCATCCCGACGTCGGCCACGGCGATCTCGCCGACGGGCAGGAGATCGAGGTCGCGGGCACCGCGCTGACGATCATCAACACCCCGGGGCATTCGCCGGGCTCATCGGTGATCTACGCGCCCGAGGCCGGCGTGCTGTTCAGCGGTGACACCCTGTTCCAGGGCGGGCCCGGCGCGACCGGGCGCTCGTTCTCGAGCTTCCCGACGATCATCGAGTCCATCAGGACCAAGATCTTCACCCTCGACCCGGAGACCAAGGTCTACACAGGTCACGGCGACGGCACCACCGTTGCCGCCGAGGCGCCGCATCTGGAGGAATGGATCAAGCGCGGCAGCTGAGGTCGGGGCCTGCGGGCCGGATGATCACGATCTATGGAGTGGCTCACAGTTGCTTGCCAGATTATTGGTTGCATGCGCAAACACTGTCACTATTAGGCAATGCTAACCTCACTTGAGAGACTCTCCCCGTGGGCGATCGGGGTCTTCCGAATCGTCGTCGGCTTCCTGTTCTTCTGCCACGGCACGTCCACGCTGTTCGCGTGGCCGGTGCCGCCGTACAGCGGTCAGACCGCGGACTTCGGTGCCTGGCCCTCGTGGTGGGCTGCGGCCATCCAGTTCGTCGGCGGGCTGCTGATCATGCTCGGCGTGGGTACCCGCGTCGCGGCGCTCATCGGATCGGGATCGATGGCCGTCGCCTACTTCTGGAAGCATCAGGGCGACGGTCTGCTGCCCATCCAGAACGAGGGCGACTCGGCAGCGCTGTTCTGCTGGGCATTGCTGCTGCTCGTCTTCGTCGGCGCCGGCCAGCTCGCACTGGGATCGGTGTTGTCGCGCAAGGGTTCTGCGTCGGGCGAGGCAGGAGTGGCCGAGCCGGCCTGAGGCAGTTGCCCGGCGACCGGAATCAGCTGCGGCGCAGGGGGTCTCGAGGATCGCCGCACGCGGCTCACACCTCGACCGGCGAATGGGGTGTTGCTCGCGTGTGGGTGAGGCCATCCCCGGGTGGCCGAGCCGGCGTTTTGTCGGGCGATCGGAACCAGCTGCGGCGCAGGTGGTCTCGAGGCTCGCAGCACGCGGCTCGCACCTCGACCAGCGATCAAAGTCGCAGTCGGTAGGTCGGATGCGTTCGGGGAAGTCGCCGTAGATCGGTTGGGGTTGGCGAACCCGATTTCCCCCCGATGGTCGAGGTGCTCGGCGCCCCAGGCGCCGAGCCTCGAGACCCGCCGCACCGATGGGAATCCGGTCCCACCGACCACCGGCGTCAGCCGCGGAAACCGAAGCGTGAGTTGAGTTCTGCGGCTGCACGCTGCACGGTGGCAGCGAGGGCGGGGGCGTCGTCGGGATCGAGGCGGTATCTCGGTCCCGACACGCTCAACGCGCCGATCACGGCGCCGCTGTGATCCCGAATGGGTGCCGCGACCGCCACGAGCCCGAGTTCCAGTTCTTCCTCGGCGATCGCCCACCCGCGGTCGCGGATACGGGCGAGATCGGCAAGCAGGGCATCGATCTCGGTGATGGTGTGGTCGGTGTAGCCGGGCAGTCCGGCGACGAAGGTGGCGCGCACCTCGTCGTCGGATAGCGCGGCGAGCAGGGCCTTGCCCGACGATGTGGCATGCGCCGGGGAGGTCTGACCGATCCAGGTGTGCAGAGCGACGCTCGAGGTACCTTGTGCCTCAACGATGTTGACCGCCTGGGTACCGCCGAGTACGGCGATGTTGGCGGTCTCACCGAGTTCTGCGGCAAGCATCTCGCAGATCTCCTGCCCCTGTTTGGACAGGTCGAGTGTGGCGCTGGTCGAACTGGCCAGACGCACCACCGTGAAACCGATTCGGTACTTGCGTCCGCCGGGCTCCTGCTCGACGAAGCCGCGTGCCTCCAGCGATCCGATGACACGCGAGACCGTCGACTTGTGCACGCCGAGTTCGGCGGCGAGCTCGGTGACGCCGGCCGCGCCGTGTTGCCCGATGAGCTCGAGGATTTGCAGGGCCCGGTCGACCGACTGGACGGCGCCGGAGCCGGGGTTCTCGGACGGGTTGCTCTCCTTGGTGGGCATGACCCGACCAACTCTAGCCGACCACCCCAGCGGGGGATCGAACACCGAGGTCACAGGGTTTACTTCCGGATGCGCGACATCGCGGGATCGACGGAGACGTCGGGGCCGAGTACCGCTCGATAGGTGGTGCGTTGATACGCGACGGACACCTCGACGCCATCCTCGAGGTCGGCGGGCAGCCACGCGTATGCCAGGCAGGTCCGCTGGGTCGGCGACCAGCCCGCGCTGGTGATGTAGCCGACGACCGCACCGCCCACCGACACCGGCTCCTTGCCGAGGACGACGGCCGCGGGATCGGTGAATCGCAGGGTCCGCAGGCGAGTCGTCGAGACGCGTTCGGCCAGTGCGCTCTTGCCCACGAAGTCGTCCTTGCTCATGCGCACCGCGAAGCCCAGGCCGGCGGCATCGGGTGTGTGCTCGGTGGTCATGTCGGTGCCGGCCGACCGGTAACCCTTCTCGATCCGCAACGCGTTGAACGCTATTCGGCCCGCGGAGATGATCCGGTGCTCGTGCCCGGCGGTCATCAACAGATCCCACAGGCCACGCCCGTACTCGGCGCCGGTGTAGATCTCCCAACCGAGTTCGCCGACGTAGGACACCCGCATCAGCGTGACCGGAATCGGCCCGATCGTCGTCTGCACGCACCGGAAGTACTTGAGCCCCTCGTTGGTGAGGTCGGTGGGTGTCAGTGGCGCCAGCACCTCCCGCGCCGATGGCCCCCAGAGACCCAGACAGCAGGTGGCGCCGGTGATGTCACGCAGCGTCACGCCGTCGGTGGGCAGGGGTCGGGCGATCCAGTCGAAGTCGACGGGACCGTTGGCGCCGACCTGGAAGACGTCGTCGGAGAGCCGGGCGACCGTCAGATCCGAACGCACACCGCCCTTCTCGTCGAGCATGAGGGTGTAGGTCACCGATCCTACCGACTTGTCGAGATTGTTGGTGGTCAGCTGTTGCAACAGATCGAGGGCCCTCGGCCCGGACAGTTCGTAGCGGGTGAGCGGGGTCATGTCGTACAGGGCGACGTGGCTGCGGGTGTGGGTGGCTTCGGCGACGGAGATCGGCGACCAGTGCCGCGCCGACCACGAATCCCGTTCCGGTATAACGAATCCGCCGGCGACGAGCTCGTCGAGCAGGCCCTGGTTGGCCTCGAACCATGCGGGCCGCTCCCAGAAACCGGCCTCCCAGAACTCTGCGCCGAGCGCGACCTGACGGTCGTAGAACGGGCTGGTCCGCACCTGCCGCGGCGCCGTGCGCTGATCGTGCGGGTGGATGACGTCGTAGACCTCGACGAAAGACTGTGAGCTCGTGGCGAGGATCGCGTCGTCGGTCAGCCCGGCCTCCTCGAACCGGTACAGATCGAACTCATGGGTGTCGACGGAGGCGGCACCGTCGATCATCGACTCGGCGACCGTGCGTGCGATGCCCGCGGAGTGGGTCACCCACACGGCCTCGGCCACCCAGAAGCCGTGCAGTTCACGGTGTTCGCCGACCACCGAATGGCCGTCGGGGGTGAACGAGAAGATCCCGTTGAAGCCCTCCTCCACCTTGCCGCCGGCCAGCTCGGGGAGTAATCGCGTGCTCTGCTCCCACGCCTGCGCGAAATCGTCGGGGGTGAACGTCACCTTCGACGGCATCTCCTCGAGGGAGATCGTCGACTCGTGGTCGAGGGCGGAGACATCGGTCGGCATCGGCCGGTGACCGTAGTAGCCGATACCCAGCCGGTCACCGTGCTCGCGGTAGTAGAGATCCTGATCCTGGTGACGCAGGATCGGCAGCGACGCCTCGGCGACAGCCGAATTGACGCCCTTCCGCGAAGCCAGCGGAGTGGTGTAGGCGTACTGGTGGGCCATCGGCACCAACGGGATCGTCAGGCCTACCCGCCGGCCGAACTCCCGGCCCCAGAATCCGGTGCAGCACACGACGATGTCGGCGTCAAAGGTTCCGGTGGTGGTGCGCACGCCCCGAACAGAACCATTGGACTCGATGACATCGACGACCTCCTGATGGCCCACGAACCGTGCGCCCCGCTCGGTGGCGCGAGCGGCCTGAGCCTCCACCGCGCGCAACGCCTTGGCGAGTCCGTCGCGCGGCGTGTACAGCCCACCGAGGATCAGGTCGGGGTCGAGCAAAGGATACTTCGCGACACATTCTGCGGGGGTGAGCAACTCGTGGTCGACGCCGCGGGATGCGGCCCACCCGGCCTTGCGGTGCAGATCACCCCACCGCACGTCGGTGGTCGCCACCTCGAGTCCGCCGACGTGATTGAAGCACCATCCGTCGGGATGGGTCAGCGCGGAGAACTTCTCACACGTGTAGGACGCCAACTCGGTCATCGTCTTCGACGGGTTGGTCGCGAAGACCAGTCCCGGTGCGTGCGATGTCGATCCGCCGGTGGCGAACAGGGGACCGCGGTCGACGACGGTGACGTCGGTCCAGCCGCGCCCGGTCAATTCGTCGGCCAGCGAGGTGCCGACGATCCCGGCGCCGACGATCACGACTTTCGGTGTGCTCATGGGAGGGTTCTTTCGGGTCGGGGTCAGCTGAAGACGACGGTGCTGGTGCCGTTCATCAGAACGCGATTCTCGCTGTGCCAGCGCACCGCTCGCGAGAGGGCGAGTGCCTCGGCATCGCTGCCGACGGTCGCCAGACGGCGCGGGTCGTGGGTGTGGTCGATGCGGATCACCTCCTGCTCGATGATCGGTCCCTCGTCGAGGTCGGGGGTCACGTAGTGCGCGGTGGCGCCGACGTACTTGACGCCCCGCTGGTGGGCTTGGTGATAGGGCTTGGCGCCCTTGAAGCCGGGCAAGAACGAGTGGTGGATGTTGATCGCCCTGCCACGCAACGCAGTACACGTCTCGTCGGAGAGGATCTGCATGTACCGGGCCAGTACCACGAGATCGGCGTCGTACTCGTCGACGAGTCCGAGCAGTCGGGATTCGGCCTGCGCCTTGGTATCCGGGGTGACCGGCACGTGATGGAACGGCAACCCGGCCGAGACCGCCATCGGCTCGAGAGCCGTATGGTTGGACACCACCGCGACCAGGTCGCCGCCGAGAGTGCCCGAGCGCCAACGGAACACGAGATCGTTGAGACAATGACCGAGCGTCGAGACCATCACCAGAATGCGTTGCGGCGCTTGATCGGTGATCGTGAACTCGGCGTCGATACCGGCCGCGAGATACTCGAAGGCGCGGGTCATCTCCTCGGCGCCGGCCTCGCGCGCGCACACGAACTCCGTGCGCACGAACAACGTGTGGGTGAGCGGGTCGTCGAACTGCCGGTGATCGGCCACCTCGCATCCGTGGCTGTAGAGAAATGACGAGACGGCATGCATGATGCCGCTGCGCGACGGACAACGCAGGGTGAGGATGAACGTGTCAGACATGGCCGGGTCCTTCTGTGCTGGTGCAATACTCCGCTGCCGCGTCGGTGTGGCAATACTCCGCTGCCGCGTCGAGCAGCCAGTGGGCGAGGTAGTCGGCGAAGGAGGAACGCACCAGCAGAGCGAATCCCGACGCCGGGTCGTCGCCGGAGCGATGCAGGATGACCCCGGTCTGCGCGAGCAGGGTCTGCGCGGCTTCGTCCGGGCCGAACGATTCCGGTGCGAGGTCGATCGCGCAGCCGTGTGCGAGGACGGTGCGCGCGTGCTCACCCGCCAGGAGCAGGCGGGTGCGCTGCCCGCTGGCATCCATCAGAAAGGTGCCGGGTTGGGCGTCGCCGAGTCGCCCGGTGACCTCGGCGAGGTACTCGTGGCCGGGGATCCCGGGCCGGTACAGCAGCCATTCGTCGGGGCCCAGCCAGATCGCCACCTCGCCCCGGTCACCGTCATCACCGTCGCCATCCGCACCGCCGCGACGGACGTGGCAGGCCGCCGGCAGATCCAGACGCGCGATCGCGTTCGCGTCGGTGGTCCGGACCACCACCTGCGCGACAGGTGACTCGCACACCTGCACCGCAGGGGCCAGGGCGGCGAAGGCGCTCGCCCAGCCGTGCAGGGGCGACCGAGAGGTACAGGTGTGCTCAACCATCACGACGAGCTCCTTCCAGATCGACGAAAACCGTTGTGGTGACCTCGACTTCGACCAATCGATCACCGATTGGCACATCGAGGAGGGCGCCGATCCGCTCGCGTCCACCCTTGACCAGGGCGAGGGCGAACGGCCGACCGAGTTCGGCACTGCGGTAACTCGAGGTGACATGCCCGAGCATCGCGACCGGCGGTGCCGGCAGCGTGCGGTCGGCGCGGTGGGCGATGATCTGCGAACCCTCCGGGAGCTTCGTGGCACTGTCGGTGGGCAGCAATCCCACCAGGTGCTTGCGGTTCGGGTCCTGATTCGACGGCCGGTCGAAGGAGCGTTTGCCGAGGAAGTCGACCTTCTTCTTCGACACCACCCAGCTCATCCCGAGATCATGCGGGGTGACGGTGCCGTCGGTGTCCTGCCCGATGATCGGGTACCCCTTCTCGGCGCGCAGCACGTGCATCGTCTCCGTGCCGTACGGGGTGATGCCATACGGTGAGCCCGCGTCGATCAGTGCACGCCACAGGGTTTCGGCGTACTCGGCGGCCACATTGACCTCGTAGGCGAGCTCACCGGAGAAACTCACCCGGCCCAGCCGCACCGGGACCCCGCCGAAAGTCGTGTCGCGCCAGTCCATGAAGCCGAACGCCTCATTGGTGACGTCGAGGTCGGGGAACACCGCGCCGACGACCTCACGCGAGTGCGGCCCGACCACCGGGAACGTGGCGACATGGTCGGTCAGCGACGTCGTGAACACCTGCAGATGCGGCCACTCGGTCTGATGCCACTCCTCCATCCAGTCCAGGATCGTCGCGGCGTTGCCGGTGGTGGTGTAGACGGTGTAGCGGTCCTCGGCGATCCGCATCACCGTGCCGTCGTCGAGGACCATCCCGTCGGGCCCGCACATGACGCCATAGCGCACCTTGCCGACCTTCAGGGTGCTCATCAGGTTGGTGTAGAGCAGATCGAGGAAGACCGGTGCGTCCGGGCCGGCCACATCGATGACCCCGAGCGTGGATCCGTCGAGGATGCCGACTCCCGAACGGACGGCACCACATTCGCGCAGCACCGCCGATTCCATGTCCTCGCCGCCGCGCGGGTAGAACCGCGGACGCTTCCACTGCCCGACGTCCTCGAAGATCGCACCGCGCTCGATGTGCCACTCGTGTAACGGGGTCCGGCGGATCGGATCGTAGAGGTCGCCGCGGTTGCGTCCGGCCAGCGCGGCGAACGAGACCGGCGTGTAGGGCGGACGGAAGGTGGTGGTGCCGGCGTCGGAGACGTCGACCCCGAGGAGTTCGGCGACGATGCCGGAGGCGACGATCCCCGACGTCTTGCCCTGATCGTGGCCGGTGCCGATGGTGGTGTAGCGCTTGACATGTTCCACCGACCGCATACCCGCGCCGACCGCTCGCTCGACGTCGGCGACGGTCGCGTCGCGCTGCAGGTCCACGAAGGACAACGTCGGCTCCGACTGCGGCACATGCCAGTACACGGCCGTCGCGGCCGGGGTGCGGTCGGCGGTGCGGGGTACACCGCGGTACTCGGGCAACACCGCGCCGAGGGCACGCAGCGCGGTGAGGCCGGCGCGTCTGCCGTCGGTCAGACAGGAGCCGGTGGTGAGCAGTCCCGCTGCGGCACCCGCGATATCGGCATTCGGCAGGGTGCCGGTGGGCAGGAAGGCGGCGGCGTCGGCATCGAAGGCGATGGCGCCCCGCAGCTGACTCCACAGGTGCGCCGCCGGGTTCCAACCACCCGACACCAGTACGGTGTCGCAGCCAATGATGGTGCCGTCGAGCAACTCCACGGCCTCGACGGACTTGTCACCGATGGCGCGCACCACCGCGTTGGAGGTGCGGACGTCGATACCGAGATGTGTGGCACGCTCAAGCAGATCCGACGACACGTGCGGCCGAACGTCGACGAGGGACGCGATGTGCACACCCGACTCGGCGAGGGCGAAGGCGTCGGTGTACGCGGAGTCACCGGCGGTGAACACCACGGCTTCTCGGCCGACGAGGACCCCGTACCGGTTGAGGTAGTCGGCGGCGGCCCCGGCGAGCATCACGCCGGGAAGGTCGTTGGTGCCGAACACGATCGGACGCTCGTGCGCACCGGCTGCGACGACGATCCGCTTCGCGCGGATGCGATGCACGCGTTGCCGAGAGGTCCGCGTCGGTGCCCCGAGAGATGACTCGCCGAGATGATCCGTGCGGCGTTCCACCGCCAGCACGAACCCGTCGTCGTAGCCGCCGAATGCGGTGGTGCGGACGAGGCGGGTGGTGTGCGGGTGCGCGTCGAACTCGGCGACCGCGTCGGCGACCCACGGTGCGTCGGGGGTGGCGCCGCCGGGTTCGGGGCGTTCGTCGACGAGCACGACCCGTACGCCGGCGCGGGCGGCCATCACCGCCGCCATCAGACCGGCGGCACCGGCCCCGACGACGAGCACGTCGGGATGGTGATGCAGCGAATCGTAACGGGCGGTGTCGATGTCGGCGGACAGCTTGCCCCATCCGGGGACGCCGTGCGCGACAAGCCCGGCACAGAGTTCGATCATGGTGGCCGGCACCATCGGTTCGCTGTAGGGGGCGTCGATCCCGACCTGTGCGGTGGCGTCCTCCGACCACGAGCCGGTGATCCCGCGGATGCGACCGAGATTGACGCTGCTGGTGATGGTGCGGACGCCGTTGGCCAGCAGTGCCGAGGCGAGGGTGTCGCCGGCATAGCCGGTGTAGGTGACGCCGTCGAAGACGAAGTCGATGGGCCGGGTGCGGTCGATGCGGCCGCCGGCGGGGGTGCGGAGATCGGTGAGTGAGTGGGTCATCGGCGTGGCCCGGGAGCTGAGGTCGACACCGGGGCGGCGACCGGCGTGCCGGTGAACCGGTAGGTCAAGGTGTCGCGGGTGATGGTGAACCACCTTCGGCAGCCGGCGCTGTGGCACCAGCGTTCGGCGAGAGCGCCTTTCGGGTTCGGACGGAAGAACAGATAGTCGGCCCACTCGTCGTCGTCGAGGGTCTGCGGCTGCGCGGGATACTCGACGCCCGCGGCGGCGCCGTAATGGAACTCGGTCTCCTCGCGCGGCCCGCAGTGCGGGCAGGGAATCAGTTGCATGGGGTTCTCCGGGCTTGTGTGGAGTCGATGGTCTGCGCTGGTGCGCCGGTGGACTAGTGCGCCACGGCGGCCGCGCCGTGCTCGTCGATGAGTCGACCGGTGGTGAACCGGTCAATGGTGAACGGGGCGTTGATCGGGTGGGGAGCGCCGGTCGCGATGGTGTGGGCCAGGCACCAGCCGACGGCTGGTGTCGCCTTGAATCCGCCGGTGCCCCAACCACAATTGACGAAGAGGTTGTCGAAAGGGGTGGCGCCGAGGATGGGGGAGGCGTCGGGGGTGACGTCGACGATGCCGCCCCAGGTCCGGAGCAGCCGGGCGCGGGCGAAGATCGGGAACAGCTCGACGGCGGCGGCCATCTGTCGTTCGATGATGTGGAACGCGCCGCGTTGGCCGTAGCCGTTGTAGGAGTCGACGCCCGCACCCATCACGAGTTCTCCCTTGTGAGCCTGGGAGACGTAGACGTGCACCGCATTCGACATGACGACGGTCGGATGGACGGGTTCGAGGAGCTCGGAGACGAGGGCCTGCAGCGGATGGGATTGCAGCGGCAAGCCGAAGCCCAGTTGATCGGTGAGAGTGGAGGTGTGCCCGGCGGCGCACAGGGCGACGGTGCCCGCCCCGATGCGCCCGCGTGAGGTGTTGACCGCGGTCACCTTGCCGTCGGTGGTCTCGAACCCGGTGACCTCGCAGTTCTGGATGATGTCGATGCCTGCGGTACTGGCGCTCCGCGCGAATCCCCAAGCGACCCAGTCATGTTTGGCGATCCCACCGCGCGGCTGGAAGGTCGCCCCCATGACCGGGTATCGGATGTCGGCGGAGGTGTTGACGATCGGGCAGATTTCGGCGACCTGCTTGGGGTCGAGCCATTCGGCGTCGATTCCGTTGAGCCGGTTGGCCTCGACCCGGCGAACGGAGTCGCGGACGTCCTGCTCGGTGTGTGCGAGATTGAGAACGCCCCGCTGACTGAACAGGATCGGATATCCGAGCTCCTCTTCGAGACCCTCCCAGAGTTTCAGTGCGTGTTCGTAGATGCCTGCGCTCTCATCCCACAGGTAGTTGGACCGGATGAGCGTGGTGTTGCGGGCCATGTTGCCACCGGCGAGCCAACCACGTTCGAGGACGGCCACATTGGTGATGCCGTGATTGCGCGCGAGATAGTGGGCGGTGGCGAGCCCGTGCCCGCCGCCGCCGACGATGACGACGTCGTAGGTGGGTTGGGGGTCGGGGTTGTGCCAGAGGAAGTCGGGGTGCTCGGGCAAGCGAGCGGGCCGAGTGGAGCCGGCGCCGGGAGCGGAGCGAGCGGGCCGTGTCGGTTGGGCGCCGGGAGCGGAGCGAGCGGGGTCGGGGGTCATGGTGTCCTCAGAAATCGATGACGACGGGGGAGATGGGTTCGGAGCAGCAGAGCAGGATCTTGCCCTGCTCGATCTCGCGGTTGCGGATGCCGCCCTGATGGTTCATGACGACGTCGCCGGAGACCTTGGTGACCTTGCAGGAGCCGCACAGGCCGACGCCGCAGGTCGAGGGGAGGGTGACGCCGGCGGCCGCGGCGGCGGCGAGGATGCTGCTGCCCGCGGTGACGTTGACGCGGCGGGCGCGGCGGGTGAAGTCGACGGTGATGCCGGGGCCGTCGTCGTCGGTGGGCGTGGGCAGGACGAAACCGAAGCTCTCCTCGTGGATGTGGGCGAGACTGGCGCCGGATGCGATCAGCGCGGACCGGACGCCGCTGCGGAATTGTCCGGGGCCGCAGAGGAAGACCTCGCGGTCGGCGAGGTCGGGGCACATGCGTAGGAGGGTGGCGGCGTCGAGGCGCCGGGGAGCGGTTGCCGACGGGTCGTCGAGGTGTGCACGGGTGAGGGCGAAGGCCACGTCGAGTCCGGGGTGGGCGACGGAGAGTTGTTCGAGTTCGGCCCGGAATGGGATGTCCTCGAGGGTGCGGGCGCTGTGGATGAATACGATGTCGGTGTGCTCGCCGGAGCGGTACGGCCCGGACGTGGTGCCGTCGGTGGCGGCGCGGATCATCGACATGATGGGGGTGATCCCGCTACCCGCGGAGATGAACAGGTAGCGTTCGGCGCCTTTGCCCATGTAGCTGAATCGGCCGAGGGGACCGCTGGCGGTCATCGTCATGCCTGGTGTCATGTTGTCGTGCAACCAGTTCGACACGTGGCCGCCGGTCTTGCGTTTGACCGAGATGGACAGGGTGTCGGGGCGGGTCGGCGGTGAGGAGATGCTGTAGCAGCGTTGCACGGTGCGGCCGTCGATGGTGACCCCGATGGTGAGGAACTGTCCGGGGTTGAACACGAAGGTGTGGGGTTCGACGGCGCGAAAGGTGAACGTCGTCATGTCGTGGGTCGCCGGGGTGCGTTCGACACAGACCAGAAGGTGTTCGTCGCTCATCAGGCGCTCTCCGGAATCTGTGACACCGGTTGCGCCACTTGATGTGTGACGCCCAGTGTGGTGCGCAACGCGGTGATGTACCAGTTGATGAAGGCCTCGACCTGGACCTCGGACGGGCCGTACGGGCCGGGAAGGTAGGCGGGGGCGGCGATGCCCTGGTGGGCGAGGGCGACGAGGTCGGCGTCCTGCTGGTTGGTGATCTCCCAGACGCCGGTCAGCCGGTCGAGGTCGTAGTCGACGCCTTCGACGGCGTCGGCGTGGACCAGCCAGGTGGTGCGGACCAGGGTTTGGTCGGGGGCGAGCGGGATGGCCGAGAAGAGCACGGCGTGGTCGCCGGTGATGTGCAGCCACATGTTGGGTTGCAGGTGCATCGAGAGGCGACCGAGTCGGCGATCGGGAAGGGCGTCGGCGAGCGGGCGGGTGCAGGCGACGGTGCCGTCGAGGGTGAACGATTCGCCGGCAAGATCCATCGGCTCACGCTCGATGTGGAAACCGGTTGTGCGCGTGTCGAGTTGAACGATCCGATCATAGGGCAGTCCGCGTCGTCGCCACAGGTCGGTCATCTCGTCGGTGGCCTGACGATATCGGGCGGTGGCGGGACGGAGCCGTTCGGGGATGGCGTCGGAGTCGGCGAAGCCCCAGATCGGGAAGAACACGTTGAGCAGTTCCGGATGCCCACCGCAGTGATAGCACTCGCGGTTGTTCTCCATCGTGAGTTTCCAGTTGCCGTTCTCGATGAGATCGGTCTGTTTGGCGACCTTGGCGTTCCTGAGACCGTGGGGTTCGAGGTAGGGCGTGACGATCGCGGCGACCTCGTCGATGTCGGCGGGCGGCTCGTCGGCGAGGCAGATGAAGATCAGCCCGGCGATCGTGCGGAGCGCGACCGGCCGGAGTGAGAAGCACTTCTTGTCGAAGCCGGGCGCCTGCGCGTCGGCGAACATCAGCCGGCCGTCCATACCGTAGGTCCAGGAATGGTAGGCGCAGACGATGGTGCCGGTGCTGCCGTGGTCGTCGGTGAGCAGCCGGGCGCCGCGGTGCCGACAGACGTTGTGGTGGGCACGGACGACCTGCTCGTCATCGCGGGCGATGATGACCGAACTGCGGCCGAGATTCACCGTGAGGTAGTCACCGGGCTCGGCGATCTCGGCTTCGGTGGCGACGAAGATCCACCGCTTGGCGAAGATCTCGTCGAGGTCGCGGTCGAACCACTCCCGGTCGACGTAGAACGGGGCGGGCAGGCTCTCGCCGACGACGCGCTCGTCGAGGAGCGCTCTGGCGGCCGGGTCGAGTCGGTCGGATTCGGCTCCCGCCTCGGCGGCGCCCGCGACCATGTTTGCGGTCATGGGAGATGAATGCCTCTCTTGGCCAGTGATTTTCACGTGGGAATCGATATGTGGATATGCGCGCCGGGTGGGCGGGCTCCGCGAACCACCCCAGCTACCGCATCAACGTCTGTAGTTGCACTATGCGCAACACTGCGCACGTGATGCAACAAGTGTGCGGTCTATGGCAGACGATGTCAACCGCATCGGAGACGGCCTTTTCCGAGGCCGTCCGACTTGTCGGTTCGAGCAATGTTGTGCCGGGCGCATGCCACCGATTTCGGTGCGCAAACCACTAGCCTGGCGGGATGAAGCGGGGAGCGCTGACGCGGCTGATACCGCCGGCATTGGCGGGCTATCAGCGCTCGTGGCTGCGGGCCGACCTGGTCGCGGGATGCACCCTCGCGGCCGTGGCGATCCCCGAATCGATGGGCTACAGCGCCATCGCGCATGTGCCGGTGGTTGCCGGTCTGTACACGATCATCCTGCCGACGATCGTGTTCGCGCTGATCGGCTCGTCCCGGCTGATGGTCGTCGGCGCGGACTCGGCGACCGCGGCGCTGCTGGCATCGGGTATCGCCGGGCTCGGTGTGGCAGGGCTGGTGCCGGACTCGCAGGCGTGGCTGCAGTGGGCGTGCCTGATCGCGATCGTCACCGGTGGACTGCTCGCGGTGGCCCGGTTGCTGCGCCTGGGATTCCTCGGCGACTTCTTGTCCACCTCGGTGCTCATCGGATTCCTCGCGGGCACGGGTGTCACCGTCATGACCGGCCAGGTCCCCGCAATGCTGGGACTGTCGAGCACCGACGGCTCGATCTGGTCGCGGTGGTGGGCGATCCTCACCCATCTTGGCGACATCAATTGGGGAGCGGTCGGATTTGCCGCGGTCACCTTGGTCGCGCTGCTGGCGGGCGGGCGCCTGATGCCCCGTTTCCCGGCCGCCGTCGTGGTGGTCATCGGGTCGATCGTCGCCGTCGCGGCCTTCGGATGGTCCGCGCACGTTCCGGTGGTCGGGTCGGTCCACGGTGGCCTCCCGTCCTTCGGATGGCCGGGCGGAATGGGCTCGGGAGGAATGGGATTGGGGGAGATCGCGAAGGCCACCACTGTCGCATTCGGCTGTGCGCTGGTGATTCTCGCCCAGAGCGCTGCGACCGCACGCAGCTTCGCGCAGCGGCACGGGCAGAACGCCGACATCAACCGTGACGTCCTGGGGCTGTCGGGGGCCAATCTGGTGGCGGGCTTCTCCGGCACCTTCGTCGTCAACGGCAGTCCCACCAAGACGCAACTCCTCGACGACCAACGCGGCCGCACCCAGGTCGCGAATCTGACGATGGCGGTGATCGCGTTGCTGGTGGTGGTATTCGCCACCGGTGTGCTGGCCCGTCTGCCGCATGCGGTGCTGGCGGCGATCGTGTTCCTGATCGCGCTGCGTCTCATCGACGTCCACGGGTTCGTGCGGATCTGGCGGGTTCGGCGGGTCGAGTTCGGTATCGCGGTACTCACCGCGGTCATCGTCGTCGTGTTCGGTGTGCAGGTCGGTATCGTCGCGTCCATGGTGGTCTCGCTGCTCGAACTGGTTCGACGCCAATACCGGCCCGAACGTTTCGTGCTGGGCGTCAGCGGTGGCGGCCGGCCGCGGTACGAGTCGGCGACGCCGGGCAGTCAGTCGCTGCCGGGCCTGATCGTGTTCCGGTACGACGCGGAGCTGTTCTACGCCAACGCCGGTCGTTTCTCCGACGACGTCATGCATCTGGTCAAGCAGGCGCCGGACCCGGTGCGGTGGCTGGTGCTCGACGCGTCGGCGATGACCGACGTCGACTATTCGGCGTCAACGGTACTCACCGATCTGATCGGCTATATCCATTCCCGCGGTGCGCATTTCGCGGTCGCCGGTGTCGATCCCGAGTTGCAGCAGACACTGCGCACCGATGGGATACTCGCCGAGTTGAATCCCGACCACATCTTCGCCTCACTCGAGGATGCGCTGCGCGCCTACCTGCAGGCGCATCCGGAGTCCGCGCCGCCCGGTTACGATCCGTCCGCGCTCGACCTCCCACCGGAAACCCGGGGACAATGATGCGTTTCTCGTCGGTGGTGCAGGCGTCGGCCGCGGTTGCGGCGACCCGCTCACGCACCGCGAAAACCGCTGTGCTCCGCGAACTCCTCGCCACCGCCGCCGACGAGGTGGGTCTTGTGGTGGCGTGGTTGTCGGGTGAGATTCCGCAGGGCCGCCTCGGAATCGGCTGGCGCACCGTGCGAGGAATCGATGTGGCGCCCATCCCCGACGAGGAGTCGCTGCTGACGGTGTCAGAGGTCGACGACACCTTCACCCGGTTGGCAACGACGTCGGGAGCCGGGTCGGTGGCTGCCCGAGCGGAGTTGCTGGGCAACCTCTTCGGCCGCGCCACCGCCGACGAACAGAATTTCTTGCTCCGGTTGCTCACCGGCGAACTGCGGCAGGGCGCGCTCGCCGGTGTGATGGTGGAGGCGATCATCGCCGTGTCCGAGCAACCTGCGCCCCTGGTCCGTCGAGCGCACATGCTCACCGGATCACTGTCGGAGACCGCGACATCGGCGATCGACGGTGGCCGTGCCGTCTTGGAGGGCATCGGTCTTCAGGTGGGGCGGGCGGTGTCGCCGATGCTGGCGACACCCGCGGAGGATCTCGACTCGGCGTTGGCCAGCCTCGGACCGGATCTCGTCGTCGACCACAAACTCGACGGAGCCCGCATCCAGGTGCATCGCGACGGTGATGAGGTGGCCGTGTTCACCCGCACCCTCAACGACGTGACGGCACGGGTACCGGATCTCGTCGCCGCAGTGCGGGAGCTGCCGCTGCGATCGGTGATCCTCGACGGCGAGACCCTGACCCTGTTCGACGACGGCCGGCCCCGTCCGTTCCAGGAGACGATGAGTCGGTTCGGGTCGATGGTGGAGGAAGACCCGGGGGTCGACAGCGGTCCGCGGTTGTTGCGGCCCTTCTTCTTCGATTGTCTCCATCTCGACGGCGAGGATCTGATCGACCGTCCGCTCGTCGAGCGGCTCGACGCGCTGGATTCGTTTGCGCCGCATCTGCGCATCACATCGGTACGCAATCCGACGCCCGAGCAGGCCCGGCATACCCTCGAGGCGGCTTTGGTCGCCGGTCACGAGGGGGTCATGGTGAAGTCGTTGTCGGGTCCGTACGCGGCCGGTCGACGAGGTAAGGCCTGGCAGAAGGTGAAGCCGGTGCACACCCTCGACCTCGTCGTCCTCGGCGCCGAATGGGGGTCGGGGCGCAGGACCGGATACCTCTCGAACATCCATCTGGGAGCGCGTGATCCCGATGGGGGTCCGCCGGTGATGGTCGGCAAGACCTTCAAGGGACTCACCGACAAACTGCTCCAGTGGCAGACCGAGGAGTTCCCGAAACACGAAGACCACCGCGATTCGTGGACGGTCTACCTGCGCCCCGAGATCGTCGTCGAGATCGAACTCGATGGTGTACAACGCAGTTCGCGGTACCCGGGTGGAGTGGCTCTCCGATTCGCCCGCGTGCTGCGGTACCGTCCCGACAAGACCGCCGACCTCGCCGACACCATCGATGCGGTGCGCGGGCTTTTGCGGTGAGGCGTGGGCCGAATCCGGTTCTGGTGCAATGGGTCTCGAGGCTCGCCGCACGCGGCTCGCACCTCGACCATCGGGAGGGGAGGCGACTCGTCGTCGACGGATGCTCGCGCCCTTCCCGCCTGACGATCGGATGCTGACGCCCTCCTCGCCTGATGGCTTTCCCTCCCGCTGGTCGAGGTGCCGAGGAGCGATAGCGACGAGCCTCGAGACCCCTTGTGCCAAAGTAATTCCGGGCCACGGTGGTTCGGTTCCAGCTCTGCCGCAGCTGGTCTCGAGGCTTGCCGCACGCGGCTCGCACCTCGACCATCGGGAGGGGAGCCGTCCATCCGGTGATCGAAGCCTCCCCGTGCGGGAATGCCCAGCCCTTCCCATCCCGATGGTCGAGGTGCCGAGGAGCGCCA